>DAIDTV010000062.1 GCA_027457005.1 Chloroflexota bacterium | reverse complement strand
GTTCTGACCGGCGGCGTCCTGGTGCCCGCCCGGGCCATCGGCCTCGGCCGACGTGGCGCTCTCCGCCGCGGTTCCGGCCGGTTCAGTGGCGGACTCGGGGGCCTCCGCCCCGGCCTGCTCCGCGGTGGTGGCCGCGGTATCGGGGGCGGTCTGGTCGCCCTGCTGGACGTCGGCCCCACCGCCGGCCGTCGACCCGCTGGCGTTCAGCGTGGTGGAGACCACGGCCTGGTTGCTCACCGGGGCCGTCACTACCTTGGCCGGGGCAGGCGTGGCGTTGCCGGCGAACGCGACGCCGGCGCCGCTCAGGAGAAGCACGGCGAGACCGCCCAGGGCGGCGCCGCGCAGACGTGCGAGGATCATGGTGATCGCTCCTTGTTGAAGGACCGGGCCCGCTGCCCGATCGCTGTCCGAAGCCTGGCAGGCACGCCATGAGGCGACGATGAATGCCGACTGCGTCAGGATTCATCCGACGTTCATCCTGGGGCCCCAGAATGGGACGGTGATGTTCCGGCCCGTCTCCTCCGGCATGATCGGCGCCCCGCGCGAGCGGCGCCCGTGAAACTCCTGCTGCTCGAGGACGACGTGCGCCTCAGCGGCCTGCTCCAGCGCGGGCTCCGGGGCGACGGGCACGCCGTGGACCCCGCGGCCACCATCGAGGATGCCCGCTGGCTCGCGTCCGAGGGCACCTACGACGTCCTGGTCCTCGACGTCATGCTCCCGGACGGCGATGGGTTCTCGTTCTGCGCCGAGCTGCGCGCGGCCGGCAACTGGACGCCGGTGCTCATGCTCACCGCGCGCGACGCGGTGGAGGACCGGGTTCGCGGCCTCGACGTGGGAGCCGACGACTACCTGGTCAAACCGTTCGCCTTCGTCGAACTGCTGGCGCGGCTGCGGGCCCTGGCGCGCCGCGGTCCCAGCGAGCGGCCCACGGTCCTGGCCCTCGGCTCCCTCACGCTCGACCCGGCGGCCCACCGGGTGAGCGTCGATGGGACCGAGGTACCGCTCTCGTCTCGGCAGTTCGCCCTGCTCGAGTTCCTGGTGCGCCATCCCGACGAGGTGGTCTCCCGCACCACCCTCCTCGAGCGGGTCTGGGACTGGGCCTACGAGGGCACCTCGAACATCATCGACGTCTACGTGCGGGCCCTCCGGGTCCGCCTGGGCACCGGGCCGGGGGTCCCGCGCCTGGAGACCGTCCGGGGTGCGGGCTACGTGCTCCGCTCGCCCTCGGCTGCGCCCCCCGGTGCATCCGCGGAGCCGAACCGCACGCCAGCCGCGACGGAGACCGACGGCCGACCGGGCGGCCGGGTACGTCGCCTCCTCCGGTGACCATCCGGACCCGCCTGACCCTGGGTTATGCGGCGGCCATCGCCGCCACGCTCACCCTGGCCGGCCTCCTGGTCTGGTGGCAGCTCGGGGTGGCGCTCCGGGCGTCGCTCGACCAGACCCTGGCGACCCGGGCCGCCGACGTCGCCACCAGCCTGGAGAATGTCGGACAGAGCGGCCTCCAGCAGGGGAACGATGCCGCGCCGGGGGTCTTCACCATCATCACCGATGCCGCCGGCCATCTCGTGGACGCCAGCGCCGGCGCGCCGTCCGGGCTGGCGCTCCCCGCGGCGGGCACCGGGCGCGAGGTGCGCCAGGGCGGTGTCGCGTACCTGCTGCGGGCAGTGGACGCACCGGGCGGCGGGCTGGTGGTGGCGGGCAGCAGCCTGGCATCCATCGACCGCGACCAGGCCAGCCTGGCCACGGTGCTCGCGGCGACCGGGCTGGTCGCCGGCGCCCTCTCGCTGCTCGGCGGCTGGTGGCTCGCGGGCCGCGCCCTCCGCCCGGTGGCAGCGCTCACCCAGGAGGCGGCTGTCATCGGGGCGGCGGACCTCGACCGGCGGCTGCCCGAGCCCGACAGGGCGGACGAGCTGGGACGCCTGGCCCGCACCCTCAACGGCATGCTGGACCGGTTGGAGCGCGGGGTGCGGGCGCAGCGCGCCTTCGTCGCCTCGGCATCGCACGACCTGCGCAGCCCGCTCGCGGCCCTGCGTACCGAGCTCGAACTGGCCGACCGCCCCGCGGCCGACGCGGCGTCGCTGCGCGAGGCGCTGCGCGCGGCGCACGCCGATGCAGTGCGCCTTGGCGATCTCGCGACCGCCCTGCTGGAACTCGCCACCACAGAGACGGACGGTCGGGCCGTGGCCCGCACACCCGTACCGGTCCCCGCGCTGCTCGACGCGGTCGTGACCCGCGCGGCGCCGCTCGCCGCCGAGCGCGACGTCCGGGTGCAGGTCCAGGCGTGCGACGGCGTGGTCGAGGTGGATCGGGTTCGGCTCGAGCAGGCGGTGGGCAACCTCCTCGCGAACGCCATCCGCTACGGGCCGGGCGCAGGCGTGGTGGAGGTGCGCGCCGAGGTGCGCGAAGGCCGCGATGACCCGACGCCCACCGGCGCCGGCTGGCGCTCCGGGCGCCCGGGCAGGGCCCAGGCAGCGGGCGGGCGATACCTCCTGCTCGAGGTGCTGGACCGTGGGCCCGGGCTGCCGGACCAGGTCCGAGAGCATCTCTTCGAGCCGTTCCAGCGCGGGCCGAACGCGACCGGGCAAGGGGTCGGACTCGGCCTGGCCACCGCGGCCGCGGCGGTGCGGGCACACCACGGCACCATCAGGGCGGAGCCGCGCGAGGGAGGCGGCACCCGGTTCCGGCTCGAGATCCCGGTCCCATAGCCGGAGCGGTGACGGACGACGGCGCGCGGCCACCGGTGCCGTGCCGATGACCGCGCGTCAGTCGCCGGTGGCGGGGGCCGCCCCGCCACACGGTTCGGTGCGCCGCCCCGCTCGGCAAGCGCACCTGAACCCCTACTGCGTGAAGCCCTCGAGCTTGTTCGCGGCGACGACGAACGACATGTCGTACGTCTTGCTGAGGTCGACGGGGCCGTTGACCTTCCCGGCGAGCTTCTCCACGGCCAGTACGGTTTCCGGTCCGTTGGCCGGCATCATGCCGTCGGGCAGGAACTGGCCCTTGTCCTGCGCCAGGGCGCTGATGTACTCGTCCTTGGTACTGAGCGGGTTGGAGACGAAGTCGGCGGGCAGGTTGTTGGCGATGTCCGCCGCAGTGTGCGTGTCGATCCAGTGCATCGTGGCAACCAGCGCGTTGACGACCCGCTGCACCGCGTCCCGGTGCGAGTTCACCCAGTCGGTGCGGGCGATGACCGAGGCGGTCGGCCAGGTTCCGCCCAGCCACTGCTGCGTGCCGGCCGTGGTGGCGAGGTCGATGGCCGAGTAGCCCACGCCCATCTTCTCGATCGCGTTGACCGTCGGCTGCGTCGTCATGCCGCAGACGATCTTGCTGTTCTGCAGCCCGGCGATGAGGGTCTGCCCGGCCCCCACGCCGACCCGCGTGAACTGCTGGGTCGTGAGGTGATACCGTGCCGCCAGGTACAGGGTGAGGTCGTCGGTCCCGGACCCGAGGTCCGTGACGCCCACGGCCTTGCCCGCCCAATCGGCGGGGCTCTTCACGTTGGACCCCGTGGCGCACATGATCCGCTCACCCGGGGCGCCGCTGAGCTGGACCACGTCCACCGTGGCCTTGCCCTGCAGCTGGAAGTCGATGGTGTGCACGTACCACGCGCCCGCCATGTCCACCTGCCCGGACACCATCGCCGTCTCCGCCCCGACGCCGCCCGACTGCTCGGTGCTGAGCTCGACGTTGACCCCGTACTTCTTGTAGAAGCCCAGGTTCTGGGCGAGCTGGTATGGCAGGTAGATCTGTTTGTCGATGCCGCCCACCATGAGTCTGACGGTCGGCATGCTGGCGGACGCAGAGCTGCTGCCGCTGCACGCCGCCATGCCGGCGACGAGCGCAAGGAGCGTCGCTCCCGACGTCAGCCGCATGACCAGGGACCCGCGATCCATGTGCTGCTCCTCCTCCTCTCCTGGCGTGACGGTTGCCGGACTCACCCGCGGGCTACGCGACCGCGGCGTCGGCGATCTCGGCGGATGACGGCGGCCGCCAGGAGAGCAGCCGACGCTCCAGCTGGGCCATCAGTGCCTCGGCGCTGAGGGCAAGGATTCCGATGACGAGCATCGCCGCGAACACGCCGTTGGCGTCGAACGTGTTCTGCGCGGTGGCGATGACCAGGCCGAGGCCCTTCTGCGCCCCGAGGAACTCCCCGACGATCGCCCCGATGATCGAGAAGCCGAGCGACACGTGGAGGCTCGCGATGATCCACGTCAGCGCGGACGGGAACACGACGTGCCGCGTGATCTGCAGGCGGGAGGCCCCCAGGATCCGGGCGTTCGCGACGAGGTTGCGGTCGACGTCCCGGACCCCCTGGAAGGCGTTGAAGAAGACCACGAAGAAGACCAGGACGGCGGCCAGCACCACCTTCGACGACATCCCGAGGCCGAGCCAGATGATGAAGATCGAGCCCAGGACGATGCGGGGCAGGGCGTTGACGACCTTGATGTAGGGCCCCAGCACGTCGGCCAGGTAGCGGAACTCGCCCAGGGCGACCCCGAACACGACCCCGCTCACCACCCCCGCCACGAAGCCCAGCAGAGCCTCCTCGATGGTGATCCAGATCTGCTCCCAGAGCGACCCGTAGGCCGTGCCGTGCTCGGCCCAGTCGATCAGGCGATTGACGATCCCCACCGGCGAGCCGAAGAAGAACGCGTCGACGATCTTCACGTCGGTCAGCACCTGCCAGCCGCCGACGATCAGGGCCAGGGTGATCAACCGGCCGGCGTACGTGAGGACCCGTCGCCGGCGGCGGCGGCGCATGGCCTCCGCGGCGATGGAACCGGCGTCCGCGGCCGCGTGCCCGGACGCCGAGGCTGCTGACTGCGCCGTCAGCTTGGCGTCGTCGGTCATGCCTGGCCTCCCACGGCCCCCGGGATGGCGGCGGTGCGGGCGTAGGCGCGCCCGACCTCGCTCCGGAGCGACTCCCAGATCTGCTGGTGGAGCTCGAGGAACCGGTGCTCGAAGCGGATCTCCTGCACCGCGCCCCGGGGCCGCGGCAGGTCGATGTCGTAGACCGCCTTCACCGTCCCGGGGCCGGCCGTCATCACCACCACGCGGTCGGCAAGCCCGATCGCCTCCTCGAGGTCGTGGGTCACGAAGATCACGGAGGGCCGCGTCTGCTCCCACAGCGCCAGGAGCTCGTTGGACATGATCGCCTTGGTCTGCACGTCGAGGGCGCCGAACGGCTCGTCCATCAGAAGGATCGACGGCTCGTTGATGAGCGCGGCGGCAAGGCTGACGCGCTTGCGCATCCCGCCCGAGAGCTGGTGCGGGTGGTGGCTTGCGAAGTCGGCCAGGCCCACCACCTGGAGCCACTCGCGCCCCCGCGCCTCCGCCTCCTTCCGGGGCAGGCCCCGGAACATGGGGCCCAGCAGCACGTTGCCGAGGACGGTCTTCCAGGGCAGCAGGGCGTCGTTTTGGAAGACGAATCCGACGCCCTTCGGGATCCCCTCCACGGGCTGCCCCCCGACCCGCACGGTCCCGGCGCTGGGCCGGTCGAGGCCGGAGACCAGCGTGAGCGTGGTGGACTTGCCGCAGCCGGTGGGACCCACCACCGCGCAGAACTGCCCGGGGGCGATGACCATGTCCACGTCACGCAGGGCGGTCATGCTCGCGCCGCTCGGCGTCAGGAACCGCTTGGTCACGCCCAGCAGCTCGATGCTGCCTGGCGTGCGGCCGGTCACTGGACCGACTGCGAGTGCCACGCCCATCACGCTCCGCCTCTGACGACGTCTGCCTGCGCGGGTCCCCCCGTCGACGCTCGATCCCGGCTCGAGGCCGGCGGGACGGGTCCGCGTGACCGCTACTCTCGGCGACGCGTCCGGGGTGGGGAAGCCTTGTGGCCGCAGTGACCGTTGTGGTCGTATTGGTCCCGCGAGACGGGCCCTTGGGCCCCCGCCTCGCAGGCGGGACGGCACCGGGTCAGTCGGGCCTGCGTTCCCCGCGCGCCAGCCGGTAGCGGTGCTCGGGCCGCCCCGGGGAGCCGTAGCGGAGAACCAGCTCGACGGCGCCCGTCTGGCACAGATGGTCCAGGTAACGCCGGGCCGTCACGCGGCTCAGGCCGGTGGCCTCCGCGATGGCGATGGCGGGCAGGCCGGCGTCGGTGCGCCGGAGCGTGTCCAGCACGAGATCGAGGGTGAGCTCCGAGAGACCCTTCGGCAGCACGTCCCGGGCGGCCGGGCGAAGCTCGCTGAAGATGCGGTCCACCGCGCCCTGATCCGCCTCCGACAGCGCCGCGAGCCGCTCCCGCGCAGCCTCGTACGAGCGCAGCTTCTCCTCGAAGGCGGCGAAGAGGAACGGCTTGATGAGGTAGTGCACGACCCCTCCGCGGATGGCCGCCTGGAGGCTCGGCACGTCGCGGGCCGCCGTGATCACGATCACGTCGACGGGCGGATGCGCCTCCTCGCGCAGGCGGCGCAGGACCTCGAGCCCCGGGATGTCGGGGAGATAGAGGTCGAGCAGCACCAGGTCCGGTTGCTGGACATCGATCATCGCCAGCGCCTCCAGTCCCCCGTGGGCGATGCCCGCCAGGACGAAGCCCGGCACGCGGCGTACGTAGTCCGCGTGCAGTTCGGCCACCCGCCAGTCGTCGTCGACGCACAGGGTCCGGATCACGTCAGGTCCCCGCCGCGGCGACGGTCGGCTCGGGGGCGGCAACGACCGGCACGCGCACCGTGAAGACCGCGCCACCGTCGTTCGCCACGTCCACCTCACCGCCCAGCCTGCGGACCGTCTCGAGGACCAGCGCGAGTCCCAGCCCACGCGGCCGCCCGCGCATGCGGGGCTTGGTGCTGAACCCCTCGCTGAAGATCTTCTCGAGGATGGCCGGCGGGACCCCGGGCCCGGTGTCGCGGACCTGGATGGCAAGCTGGCCGTCGTGCGTCTGCACGCTCACGCTCACCCGTCGCTCGCCCGCAGCACCGGCCACCGCGTCCAGGGCGTTGTCGACCAGGTTGCCGACCAGTGTGATCAGGTCGTGGGCCGGCAGGCGGCTGGCCGCGACGGTGGTCCCGGATGAGATCTCGAGCTCGATGCCCCGCTCCAGCGCCACCGCGGCCTTCGACAGCAGCAGGGCGCTCAACACCGGGTCGCCGACCTTCTCGACGAGAGCCGCGCTGAGCTGCTGGTCGGCCCGCGATGCCTTCTCGATGAGGGACATCGCCTCCTCGGGACGGCCCAGTTCGATGAGACCCGCGATGGTGTGCAGGCGATTGGAGTACTCGTGGGCCTGCGCGCGCAGGGCGTCGGTGAGGCCCGCCACGCCCAGGCCGCCCGAAAGGTCGTTGAGCTCGCCCGTGTCGAGCAGGGTGATCACGTGCCCGATCGGCTCCCCGCGCACCTCGACCGGGCGCCGGCGCGCGAGGACGACCTTGTCGCCCGAGAGCAGCAGTTCGTCGGCGTCCTTGAGCCTGCCGGCCACGAAGTCGGCGGTCCGTCCCGGCGGCAGCACCTGCCCGACGGGCTTGCCCAGCACGTCGGGTGGCAGCGCCAGCAGCCGGATCGCCTCGGGGTTGGCGAGCGTGATGCGGCCGCTCCGGTCGGTGGCGAGCGCCCCCTCGCGGATCCCGTGCAGGCTGGCCTCGCGCTCCTCGAGCAGGCCCGTGATCTCGTACGGCTCGAGGCCGAGGGTCTGGCGCTTGAGGCGCCGGGCCAGCAGCAGCGAGCCCGCGATGCCGAGCAGCAGCGAGACCGTGATCCCGAGCCCGTACATCGGCAGCTCCCCGAGCAGGTGGCTGCCCACGCTCGTCTCGAGGTATCCCACCGACACCATGCCGATGACCTGGCCGCCTGAACGGATGGGCGCCTTGCCCCGAGCCGAGACCCCGAGCGTGCCGCGCTGGACGCCCACCCAGGTGTTCCCGGCCAGCACCGTCGCGGGGCTCTCGTCGATGGGTTTGCCGATCAGGGCCGCGTCCGGATGGGAGAACCGGATCCCCTGCCGGTTCGCCACGACGATGTAGCTCGCGCCGGTCTCCTGGCGCAGCGCCTCCGCGGTGGACTCGATGAACCGGGTGGGGTCGCCCGCGAGCAGCGCCTGCTGGATGCTGGGGATCGCCGCCACGCTCTCGGCCACGGCCAGGGCGCGCTGCTCGTATTGCTGGTCGAGCTCCTGGCGCGCCTGCCAGAGGATCAGCACGGCGCCGGCAACGATGGCCAGCAGCAGCACGCCGACCTGGTAGATCAGCAGCTGATACGCGAGCGGTACGCGCGTCTTCACGGGAGCCAGTGGATCGTAGCAGCGCCGGGGCCGTGCGGCGCGCCGGGGACGCCGGCAGGGGCCACTGGCGGACACGCCGCCACGGCGTGCGCTACTCGAAGGCCGCCATCTTCGTCACCCGGGTCGCCCGGGGAAGCAGCGTGGTGGCCACCGCCGACACCACCGCGGCGACGGCGGCGAGCGCGAAAGCCAGCCCCAGGCGGCCATAGTCGGTACCGACCAGCGCACCTACCAGGACCGGGCCCAGCGCGTTGCCCGTGGTGGAGCCAAGCCCCCAGACGAGGGCGTTGGCGACCGA
>DAIDTV010000061.1 GCA_027457005.1 Chloroflexota bacterium | reverse complement strand
CGTCGCTCGCGTCGTCTCCCAGCATCCAGGTGACCGCCGGCCGCACCTCCTCGACCATCGTCCGCAACGCGTCCCCCTTGGCGGCCGCCCCGGGCGGTCGCAGCTCGACGGCGCGGCGCCCGGGGAAGCGGGCCAGGCGGGCCCGGGGATCGAGGACCTCGACGGCCGCCAGGACCCGCGCCATCGCGGCGGCGAGGTCGGGGGCCGCCCGGAAGTGGAACGCCACCGCGGGGCCCTTTCGCTCCACGATCAGCCAGCCGTCCGGCACCAGGCGTGGCACCTCGCGCGCCAGCCGTTCGGCGTCCTCGACGTACTCCTCCAGCGCCGGATCGTGCCCGGCCCACAGCGCCTCTGCCCGCGCGCGACGCGGCAGCTCGGCCCGCTCGATTCCGTGATTGCCCAGGTAGACCGCGCCACCGACCCTCGCCCGCGACGCCAGGTCCGACGCCGTCCGCCCGGAGAGGAGCGCGACGTGGGCGCCGGGGATCCCGGCGAGCCTCCGGAGGGCCCGCCGCGCGCCCGGCAGCACGCGAGCGCCCCACGGATCCATCACGATCCGCGAGAGCGTTCCGTCGAAGTCGCTGAGCAGCAGGAGCGGCCGCAGCGCCAGGTCGGGCTCCACGATCCGGAGCAGCTCCGCCCCGCGGAGCAGCTCCGGTCCCAGGGCCCCGCGCACGGGAACCGTCACCGCTCCGCCCCCGTTCGGGCCGCCGGGCGGCACCACGTCCCTGCGCCCGCGACGGCGCTCGTGGCCGGGTTCACGGGGACAGGGAGGCACCGGGGATCACCCGGCGGACGCTCTCCAGGAACTGCGGGGGGCCCAGCTCGCCGTACCCGACGGCACGGACGATGCCCTGGGCGTCCAGCCAGTAGTGGACGGGCAGCGCGTACGCCGACCAGGTGCGCTGGGCCGCTCCCGCCTGGTCGATGCCGACCGGCAGGTCGAGCCGCATGCGGGTCGCGAACTCCGACACCACCGCCGGGCTCTCGTGGACATCGACGAGCACGATCGCCATGCGCGGGCCGAGCTCGTACGAGTAGCCCTCCATGAGCGGCAGCTCGTCCTGGCAATCGGGACACCACGACGCGATGAAGTTGACCCACACCGGGCGGCCCCGCAGCGTGGCCAGGTCGACGGTCCCGCCGCCGAGGCGCGGGAGCACCAGTGACGGGGCACGATCGCCCACCTGGAGCCCCACCGCGGGCGGCGACCCCGACCCGTTGGCGGGCGGTGTTCCGGGCGATCCAGTACCGGGCGCGCCACCGGTGCCGGGCGTTCCCGGGAGCCCGGATGCCGCCGGCGTTGCCGCGGTCGAGGGGGTGGCCGCGGGCGTCGGCGCGGCCGCCGGTCGGGCCTGCGACGGGACGGAGTACGGCGGAGCCCCGGGAGCGAGATCGGGAACGACCGCGATCACCCCGGCGAGCACGATCAGCACGAGCAGCAGGGCGGCGAGCACGCCCAGGAGGACGGGGGAGCGCATCGGTCGCGAGTGTACGCGCCATGAGCATGGCTCCGCCCTGCGGCCGCTGCTAGGATTCGCTCCCCGATGAGCAGCCCAGGGTTCGTGCGCCTCCTCCGCCAGCTCGAGCGCCACGTGTTCTCCTCGGTGCTCACCGGGATCGGGGTCATGCTCCTCGCCGCGGGACTCGTCGCCTACGTCTCGCCGCTCGGGGCAAGTGGCTGCGCGCCGGTCGCCCCGCCCGGTGACGCGGGCGGGCCGGTTGCCTCGGCTGCCCCTCCGCCATCGGGACCGCCATCGGCTCAGCCATCGGCACCGGCGTCGTCGGGCCCGTCGTCACCGTCCCCCGCGCCGGCGAGCGCGGTGGCCACCCGGGTGGTGATCCCCGCCCTGAAGATCGACCTTCCGGTCGTCGCGCCGCGACCGAACGAGAGCTTCCCCCTGTGCGACGTGGCCGAGTACTGGCTCGGTCCCGGCACGGCCCCCACCTACGTGCAACCGGGGCAGAAAGGGACGACCTACATCTACGCGCACGCCCGGGCAGGCATGTTCCTGCCGCTGCTGACCGCCTCGCAGACCGACAACGGTACCGGCATGATCGGCTACAGCGTGCTGGTCTACACCAGCGATTCGAAGGTGTACTGGTACAGCATCGCGACGGTGACCCGCGGGCTGCCCTACAACGACGTGGCACCACCACCCATGGCGCACGGTTCGACCCAGCAGCTCGTGCTGCAGACGAGCGAGGGACCGTACACCACGTCCACCAAGCTCCGCGTCGTCGCGACCCTGGCGCTGGTGCAGCCGGCGTCGTACGCGGAGTCCCACCCGACCCCGCACCCGCAGGTCTGCACCTGAGCGTCCCGGCCCGCACCCGGTCAACCCGCCGGGCGATCCTCCCGCGGGGCGCCCGCGGTCGGCGTGGGCGGTCCCCGGCGCCGCATCCCCAGCGCCGGCACGCCGGCGACGAGGGTGACCACCCCGGCCACCAGGAACAGCCCGGCGAGGATGGCCGCCCCCTGGTCGGCGGCCCAGCGCTCCAGCGCGTCGACCACCAGCCCGTCGGCCAGCGGGCGTCCGCGGAGTGCGACCGGCAGCACGCTGTCCCGGTAGGCCTGGTCCTGGATGGCCCGGCTCAGCGACTCGATCCTGCCCGATCCGAACGCCGTGAGCACCGCCAGGCCCACGGCCATGCCCAGCATCCGGGCCACGGTGACCGCGCCGGCGGCGACACCGAACGCCGCCTTCCCAGCCGCCTCGACCGCCGCGACCGACCTTGGAGAGACCGTCAGGCCGAAGCCGAAGCCGAACACTCCGAGCAGCGCGGCGAGCTCGCCCAGCCCCATGAACCGCGTGGCCGTGCCGAGTGCCGCCATCGCGGCCGCCGAGAGCACGAGACCGGCCAGGCTGATGCGCAGGATGCCGCCGCGTCGCATCGCCAGGCCCGACACGAGCGCGCCCACCGCCATCGCGGCCGCCAGGGCGCCAAGCGCGACCCGCTCGTCCGGCGGACCTCCGTAGAGGACGCGATCCACGAAGACCGCGCCCCCGATCAGCGCCGTGGCGAGGGCGTAGCCGGTCAGCGCGCTCACCGCGACCGCGCCGCCCAGGGACGGCTCCAGGTACCGGCGCGGGTCCAGGAGCGCGTCGCGTGCCAGCGCCCCGAACGTGAACGCCCCGGCGAGCGCGATCACCGACCCGGCCGCGAGCACGACCTCCCCGGCCTGGCCCCCGGGTGCGTCCGAAGAGCCGGCCCAGGTCAGCGCGAGCAGTGACCCGGCGAGCCCGAGGGTGAAGAGCCCGAGGACCGGCAGCCGCAGCGGGGTGCGCACCCGTGCCGCATCCCAGGCGGGAGCGGCTGCCCACGCGTAGAGCATCGCGAGGAGTGCCGCGGGCACGTCGACGTAGAAGACCCAGCGCCAGGCCGGCGTGACGATCGAGACCAGCCAGCCCGGAACGCCCCCCGCCTCGAGTGCGGGACGCAGGTCGCCGGTGTCCAGGATGGCCGCCCCCACGAACGGGCCCGCCGCCATGCCGAGGAACGTGAGCGCGCCGATGATGCCCAGGGCGCGGGCCCTCGCCGGGCCGTCGAACAGGTGACTCGCCCCGGACGTCGCCAGCGGGACGAGCGCGCCTCCCCCCATCCCCTGCAGGACGCGCGCCGCGATCAGGGTGTCAAGCGACTGGGCCGTGCCGCTCAACGCCGACCCGACCGCGAAGACGGCCAGCGAGAGCAGGTAGGGGCCGGTCACGCCGAAGCGGTCCGCGATCCGCCCGGCCAGTGGCATGGTCGCCACGTACGCGACCAGGTACCCGTTGATGATCCACGACGCCTGCCGCAGCCGCGTCCAGTCGGCGAGGTTCACCACGATGCTGGGCAGGGCGGTGGCGGTGATCATCAGCTCGAGGCCCGCGAGGAACACGCCCATACCCAGCGCGGCCAGCAGTGCGAGTCGGGGCAGACGGCCCATGGCGGGCATCATGGCACCCGTCCGGCCGGCTCGCGGTGCGCGTCGAACGGGTCAGCCGACCAGGAAGCGCTCCAGCGGCGACCAGACGCTGTTCGCGTTGGCCGCCGTGGGGACCGCAATGGCACGTACCGACCACGCGCCCGCGGTGGAGAAGGTCACCGCGAGGCTGGCACGCCCGGCGGCGTCCGCGGTCAGCGTTACCTCCCGCTGCGTGACCCAGGTGCGGCCCACCAGGCGGGACACGCGGTAGAGCACCCGCCCGGCCGGCAGGTCGGACCGGGCCGGCCGCACCAGCGTCGTGAAGGTGATCACCGTGCCGCGCGCGATCGGACGGACCAGGCCGTGGTTGTCGGGCCGCAGCAGCGCCAGCTGGCGCACCAGCACCCGCTGGGCCGGGCTGGCGGCGGGACCGAGGTCCGGCGCGCCGTTGAACACGGCGCGGACGTGGAGGTTGGAGGCCGGACGGAACGCCAGGGTCACCGTCCCCGTGGAATCCGTGACCAGGCTGGCCGCCGTGCTCCAGGTCTGACCGTCGACCGAGTTCTGGACCTGGACCGGACGCCCTGCCACACTCCCTCCGCCGGCGGGAGCCGCCAGGCGGGCGGTGACCGTGACCGTGCCGCCCCAGGTCACGGTGGGGTGCGCCACGTCGAGCGAGAGGGTGGCCGGCGCGACGGCCACGGGCACGGGAGCCGAACTGACCGGGGCCAGGCCGGTGGCGGTGGCCACCAGGACGTAGCCCGGCCCCGGCACGTTGATGCTGCAGCCGGGCCACGTGGCGACTCCCGCGATCGCGGTCACGGTCAGCCCCCCGGGGCAGGCCAGTGTCGCATCACCCGTCGATGCGGCGAGGGCGAGCGTCACCGCCGTGGTGCTGCCCGGCCCGCTGGTCACCGGCGCGCCCGAGGGGTCCACCACCGTCACGACCGGCGGCACCGCGAAGGGGGCCCCGGCCGTTCCCCTCGACGGCTGGGACGTGAAGCGAAGGGCATTGGAACCGGCCGCCCCCACCACCTGGGCGCCGGGGTCGTAGTACGTCTGAAGGATCGTCGCGGCGGCCATGCCGCCCTCGGCGCAGTGCATCGCGCTGATCTGGTAGAGGTGCCAGCCGTCGGCGTTCGCGCCGCAGGCGACGCTGCTGCCGGCCGTGTAGTGGGTGGCGAACAGGCTGCCGGACTTGAGGACGCTGATCCCCCACGTGGCGTCCACGGCGCTGATCTCGGATGCCGAGGGCGTCTTCGCCTCGGGCCAGTAGACCTGGTCGATCGGGGAGTCGACCACGTCGTAGCAGGACCCGTCGGCCGCGGTGCCGCCCCGCCAGTACATGGCCCGGTACCAGCCGTACTGCTTGACCGCCACCGCGCCGGCCTTGAGTGCCTCGACGGGATCCGACGGACCCCACTCGGCGGCCATCACCACCGTCACGTAGTCGTGGAACGGCACCACCTGGACGGTGCCCGCCGCCGGACCCACGGTGCGAAGCACCCGGATCGTGACCGGCGGGACGCTGTCGCTGGTCCAGCCGGTGCACGTCGACGCGGCCCGAGCCGGGGCAGGCCCGGGGATCCCGGCGTTGCCGGCGGGGTTCCCGGCCGGGATCCCGACCAGCATCCCGGCCAGCAACAGGCCGGCGGCCAGGACGGCGGCACGACGAACGATCCGGGCGATCCCCCGGGCGGACGCAGGGGTGGGTCCGTGCATGGCGGCGATCCTCCTCGGGGGCATCCGTGTGCACCTTGTGCCCTGGAGACCGGGCACGTCAAGTCGGGGTGTCGCGTGACGCCCGATCGGACCGGCCCGCGGCACCGCGGCGGGACCGCCGCGCAACAAAGGTCGGTCGGCTTACGCCGTCGATTCGTCCACCTCGGCCCCGGACGGTCGGCGCTGGTCCACGAGCTCCCGCGGCTCATGCGCCCGGGCCGCCGGCGCCCGGGTGGAGAGCGCCGAGCCCACGATCACCAACCCGAATCCGCCGCCCATGACCAGGGTCAGCGGTTCGCGCAGCACCAGGGCACCGAGCAGCGCCGCCACGGCCGGGTTGATGTACGTGATCACGGTCGCCCGGACCGGGCCGATCTCATCGATGAGCGCCGAGAACAGCAGGAACGCGAGGGCGGTACACACCACCCCCAGGATGGCCACTGCCTCCAGCACGTCCGTTCCGGGCAGGCTGACGGGCCGTTGAACGAACGCGACCGGCGCGTACACGGCCGCGCAGAGCGAAAGGGACAGGGCCATGACCCCGACCGACGGCAGCCCGGCAAGCCGCCGGGCCAGGATGGCCGGCCCGGCCGCGTAACCGACGATGACCACCGCCATCTCCAGCATCGCGATCCTGTTCGAGGCGTCGATGTCGACGCCGACGATGGCCGCGACCCCTGCCAGCCCGATGAGCAGGCCGAGGAGACCGGCGCCCCCGACGCGGTCGCGGCCCCGCGTGGCTGCCGCGATGACGGTGCCGACGAGCGGCACCCCAGCCACCAGCAGGCCGGCCAGGGAGCTCGTGACGCGCTGCTCCGCGGACGCCAGGAGCACCCAGGGCACGCCGATCTCGGCCGCGGCGAAGGCGACCACCCAGCGCCAGCGCGCCAGCACCGGCCGCAGGTCGGTGCGCAGCAGCGCGACCGGCAGCAGGATGAGTGCCGCGATCCCGGTCCGCGCGAAGACCAGGGTAGCCGGCGAGATCTCGGCGACCGCGATCCGGATGAAGAGGTACGGGATGCCCCAGATCAGGGACATCAGGCCGAACAGCACGAGCGCCCGCCGGGTCACGCGGGCACCTGCGCAGAATCGCTGCGCCGGCTCGTCGTGCGGCACGCGGTGCCCGTCGTGTTCGCCGCCTCCATCCACCGATCTTCGCAGACTTGACGAGGAGCTGGTTCGGGGCGAGTCATCCGGCACGGTATCGACCAATCATTTGGGCGAGATCCCGCTCCGCCGGGCGCACTCGGCGTCGTACATGCGGTCGGCCGACGTGGCCGTGGAGCCGTCCCGGGCGCGCTGAGGCGGGCCGCCGCCGGGCGAGCCACAGGCCCTGGTTGTCCGCGCCCGAGGGTCCCCATCGCTGTGCCCGGCTGGACGGCGTCCGCCTCGGCACCGGTGTTGTCCCGGTACCCGGGAGGTACGCCTCACCCCTCGACCGTTGCGGCGGACCGGCCAAGGGGCGGAAGGAGCCGGGGTGGTCGGCCTACTGCGCTGAGGTCAGCGCATCCAGCGACGCCAGGGGCACGATACCCTCCGCCCTGCCAGCCAGGGTCGCGTCGATGGTGATCAGCGCGTCCGCCTGCAGCCTGGCGACCGCAAGGTATTCGGCGTCCCCGATGGCGTCCCAGCCGTGCTCGCGCGCGATGCGCCACGCCGTGCGTCGTGAGACCCGGTCGCCCAGCAGCCGCATCTTCACCTCGGTCAGCCGCTCATGCAGCCGCAGCGCCTCGTCCTCGCCCAGCTCGCCCCGGCGGACCTGTCCGTACAGCAGGGACAGCGCCTCGGATCGCACGGCGTTGGGGGCGACGAGCTGGTGATCCGGGTGGATCCGCACGTCGCTCGACACGATCTGCAGCAGGGTCGGGGCATCGACGACGTAGCGTGCCATGCAGCGCAGGGTAGCGGGACCAGGCAAGAGGCGCTGCGAGAGGCGGCCATGGACGCTGCTTCGGCGCGGCCATGAACCCTGGCTGGCAGCGGCGGCACGCGGCGGGTCTTGACGCCAGGTGCTAACATCAGTAAGACTTTATATAAAGTCCTGCTCACGTGAGGCTCCCAGACGCCCTCCCCCGCCCGCATCCGCTCGACCATCGCGACCATCGCGGCTGCCCCCGAGGACCTGCGCGAGCTGCGCGCCTTCTACAAGGCCCTGGCCGACGTCACCCGCCTTCGCATCGTCCGACGCCTCGCCGAGGCCCCGGCCACGGTGACCGACCTCGTCGAGCTCGTCGACCTCTCGCAGCCGCTGGTCTCCTGGCACCTGCGGACGCTTCGGGCGGCCGGGCTGGTGGAGACGCGGCGGGTCGGGCGCGAGGTGATCTGCTCGCTCCGGCACGACGTGTTCGAGCGCTTCGAGCGCCGGCAGGACGAGCTCTTCACCCCCGCACCGGGGACGGCGGCGATCTCGTGACCGAGCATTCGCTGGTGCCACCCTCCGCCAGGGCCCGGATCAAGGCGCTGGCCGTGCCGTTCGCGCTGGCGCTGGGCCGCGCGGGCCTCACGCCCAACGGGCTGACCGTGGTCGGCTTCGCCGGCGTGTGCGTAGCGGCCTGGCTGGCCGCAACGGGCCAGTGGGTGGCGGCCGGAATCGTGGGCCTGCTGTTCGCCGCGTTCGACATGCTGGATGGCGGCCTCGCGCGCGCGACGGGTCGGGTCTCGCGGTTCGGCGCGTTCCTCGACAGCACCCTCGATCGCGCCGGAGAGGGCGTGCTGTACGCCGGCATCGTGGCCGGCACCGCCTCGGTGGCCGACCGGGCGCTGCCGGCGCTCGCCGCCCTCGCCATGGTCGCGGCCTTCCTGGTGAGCTACACGCGGGCCCGCGCCGAGGGGCTCGGATTCGGGGGCGACGTGGGCGTGGCGCCGAGGGCCGAACGCGTCGTCGTCATGGGCG
>DAIDTV010000060.1:403-8588 GCA_027457005.1 Chloroflexota bacterium | reverse complement strand
GTCTCGTCGATGCCGGGTCCGTCGTCGAGCACGCGGACGACCACCTCATCACCCTCATCTGCCGCGCGGACCTGCACGCGCCCTCCCGGAGCGTTGTACTTCGCCGCGTTCGACAGGAGGTTGCCTAGGACCTGCTCCAGGTAGCGCTCCTCCCCGCGCACCAGGGGCAGCGTTCCGTCCACGACCAGGTCGACCGGCACGTCGGGATAGCGATCGAGCTCGGCGGCGACCACGTGCCGGAGCACCGGCTCGAGTCGCAACGGCTCGTCCACGGCCGCGATCGCCCCGTGCTCTGCCCGCACGAGGATCACCAGGTCCTCCACGAGTCGGGCGAGGCGCTCCGCCCCCGAGACGATGCCGCCCACCATCTCGCGCTCGTCTTCGCCGAGCTGGCGGGTCGAGCGGCGGAGCAGCGTGCCCGAGCCCACGATCATCGTGATCGGCGTGCGGAGCTCGTGGGACACGATGTCGATGAAGGCGTCGCGCAGCTCCTTGGCCTGGCGCTCCTGCTCGAGGAGGACGGCGAGGCGTTCCTCGCGCTCGGCGAGCGCGTGGTTGAGCCGCTCGCGGGCCGCGGCGGCCACGGCCTCGCGTTCGCGCGCGTCGTGGAGGCTGGCCACCACCAGGACCGCGGCCATGCCGACCACCAGGTACAGGAGCAGCGCGGCCCAGTGGCGAGGGGCGGCAAGTGCGAGGCTGCCGTCCTGCAGCGAGAACAGGTACGTGTCCACGATCGCCGAGGTGACCGTGGCGGAAACGCCCGCGATGCGGTCCCCGTACCACGTCGCGAGGCCGACGCCCAGCACCAGCGGCAGGAGGCCGACGTCGCCCCCGGCCACGACGTTGACCGGCACCTTCGCGACCGCCGCCACCAGGCCGAGCGCGGCACCGAACAGGAGTCCCGGGACGCCTCCGGTGGGCCATCGATCGCGCTGCGACGCGGCCACGGGCGGCCGCCTCTGGCCGAAGGTCACCGATGACCCCCCTCGCCTGCTCCAGGGCAGGAGCTTGAGGCACCCAACACTAGCGCGGGAGGCTGCAGCGCGCTGCGGGGGCACCGAAGGGATCGTCGCCTGCCGGACAACCGGAGCATGATGAGCGCCATGATGCAGCCCACCGGCGGGGACCCGCGACTCACCGTCGCGCTGACGTTCGACCACGACGCGATTTCGTCGGAGGTGGAGCGCGGCGGCGGCCCGGTGCTGATCTCGCGCGGCGAGTTCGGGCCGCGCGTCGGCGTGCCCAGGATCCTCGACCTCCTCGACAGGCACCAGATCGCCGCGACGTTCTTCGTGCCGGGCCACACGGTGGTGACCTTCCCCGACAGTGTCGCCGCGATCGTGGCCGCCGGTCATGAGGTCGGCTGCCACGGCTGGGCGCACGAGGACCTGGCGAAGCTCGACCGGGCGGCGCTGCGCGACGTCATGCTGCGCAGCACGGACGCGGTGGCCGCGGCGTCCGGCCGGCCCCCGCGCGGCTTCCGCGCCCCGTACTGGTCGCTCTCCGAGGACGTGCTGGAGCTGGTCGACGAGCTGGGCTTCACGTACGACTCCTCGCTGATGGCCGACGACCTCCACCTGTACCGGGTCCGGCGCGGCGACCTCCACGACGTGCGCGGATCGCGGCTGGGGCAACCCGGCCGCGTGGTGGAGGTCCCGATCAGCTGGTCGCTGGACGACTGGCCCCACTTCGAGCCGGGGCGACAGGGCGTCGGTCCCCTGTCGGCGCCATCGAAGGTGGAGGAGATCTGGACGGCCGAGCTGCAGTACGCGCACCGGCACGAGCCCGGCGGCGTCCTCACGCTCACGATGCACCCGGAGGCGATCGGGCGCGGGCACCGCATCGCCATGCTCGAGCGGTTCATCGAGACGGCGCGATCGCTCGACGGGGTCGTCTTCGATCGGCTCGACTGCGTGGTGGAGCGGTGGGAGACGGCGCATCCGCTGCCGGGACCGGACGTCCCCGCATAGGACGGCGACCGCTATGATGCGGCCGATGGATCTGTCCAGGTTCTCGGGGGATCTGCCTGGGGCACCGGCCGCGCCTGCGGCCCGGGTACGTCCCGGCACGAACCGGACCCGCGCCACCGCGCTGTACCGGTCCGTGCGGCACCGGTTCGGGTTGCTGGCCCTGGCTCCCGTCTACCGCGTGTACGCGCACCGGCTCCGCGGCCAGGTGATGTCGCGGCCCCGGCCGAGCCACGTGGCCATCATCATGGACGGCAACCGCCGCTGGGCCCAGCGGGAGGGGCTCGCGGACCCGGCCGCCGGACACCGCCGGGGTGCCGACAAGATCCTCGAGGTGCTCGCCTGGTGCCGCGTGCTCGGGATCGGCGAGGTCACCCTCTGGGCACTGTCGATCGAGAACATGGAGCGATCGCCGGAGGAGCTGGCGGCCCTGCTCGACGTGGTGACGGAGCGGCTCGCCGGCCTGGCCGGGCGTGGCAGGAACCGGCCCGCACCGATGCGAGTCCGCGTCATCGGGCGGCGTGACGCGCTCCCCCAGCGCCTCCGGGCGGCGATCGAGGCCGCGGAGGCCGCGACGGCCACGAGCCAGGTGCCGCTGGCCACGTTCGCGGTGGCCTACAGCGGCCACGACGAGCTGGTCGACGCGTGTCGCGAGGCCGTCCGCGACCTGGTCGGCCAGGGCGTGCCGGCGGACGAACTGCCTGCGCGGATCGACGCCGAACAGCTCGCGCGGCACCTCTACACGACGGGACGGCCGGACCCCGACCTGATCATCCGGACCAGCGGCGAGGTTCGCCTCTCGGGATTCCTCCCCTGGCAGAGCGCCCACAGCGAGTTCTACTTCTGCGACGCGTACTGGCCGGCGTTCCGCGAGATCGACTTCCTGCGGGCCCTGCGGACGTTCCAGCAGCGCGCGCGCCGCTACGGCCGGTGAGATGACCGGCCGGCCGCCGATCACGTCGCTGCCGACCGAGCCGTTCGTCTACGACTACCCCGGCGCACACGACGCGGTGACGTACGAGCTGGAGAACCGGATCGCCGATCCCGATGCGCGGATCGAGGCGTTCATGGACCGGCTGCTCGGCATGGACGGGCTGGTGGTGGCCGACGTGGGTGCGGGCGGCGGCTACCACGCGGTCCGCTACGCCCAGCGCGCCGCACACGTCTTCGCGGTGGAGCCGGCGCCCCGGATGCTGATCCAGCTGCACCGGAGGATCGCGGCCGAACCGGAGGCCGCGGGCGCGCGCATCAGCGTGCTGGCGGCGGGGGCGGAGGCGATCCCGATCCCCGACGCATCGGTGGACCTGCTGCACTCGCGCCTGGCGTACTTCTTCGGCCCGGAGAGCAGCCGGGTGCGGAGCTGCGAGCCCGGCATCATGGAGGCGATGCGCGTGGTCCGGCCCGGCGGACAGATCGTGATCGTGGACAACGACCTGCGGGAGGGCGACTTCGCCGCGTTCCTGCGGGAGTTCGGCTACGCGGCGGACGAACCCGGGCTGGCGGATCGCCTGGACGACTTCTGGGGCGCGCACGGGTTCACGGGCACCACCGTGATGAGCGAGTGGCGGGCACCGTCCCGCAAGGCGCTGGCCCGCGTGCTGGCGATGGAGTTCGGAGAGCGGTCCGCGGAGGCGATCCTCGCGAGGGTCGACGGCTCGCGTTTCCGCTACGCCTACCGCCTGTACCACCGGGAGCGGTAGGCGCCCTACTCGAGCGTCCAGTGCAGTTCCCGGGCGTGCTCGCGCAGCCAGCGGCGCGCGCGATCCGCATCCGGCACCACCGAGCGGACGAGCTGCCAGAACCGGGGCGGATGGCCGAAGACGGCCAGGTGCGCCAGCTCGTGCACGACGACGTAGTCGAGCACCACGGGCGGCGCGAGCACGAGGCGCCAGGAGAACGAGAGCCTGCCCGTACGCGACGCGCTGCCCCACCGGCTGTGCTGGTCCCCGATCCGGACCGCGGCCGGCGCCACGCCGAGCTGCGGCGCCCGGGCGGCCACCCGGCGCTCCACCGCGCCGCGTGCCTCCCGGCGGAGCCAGGCGTCGAGGACGCTCGCCAGTGGCCGTCCGTCGGCGGGTGCCAGCCGGACGCGGATCGTGGGGGCGACCGAATCGTCGTGCTCGACCCTGCTCCTCCGCCCGCCGGGCTCGGCACGCACCTCCAGGCGATGCGGCTGGCCCGAGTAGTCGAGCGTTCCACCGTCGCCGAGCGGCCCTCGCGAATCGTGGCGCGCGCGTTCGGCCGCGTACCGCTCGCGATGGCGCTCGATCCAGTCGCGGCGCGATATGACGAATTCGTCGGCGGACCGGATCGGGGCACGGACCGGGAGCGTGACGAGCGGCGTGCCGTCGCCGTCCAGGACGAGCCGCAGCCGGCGGGCTCGGGGTGACCGGCGGAGCAGGTACGCGACGCCGGACGCCTCGCGTACCACGATGGAAGTTCGCGCCGCGGCGTGGCCGTCGATGGCGCGAAGCGGCGCGCCTGCCGCGGGTCCGGACATCGCGCCGAAGTATCGCACCTGCCGGGATCCTGCCGCCCCAAGTCCGCATCGAAGTCTTAACCCGGCCGTGGCCCGGTTCGAGGGCGGTCTTCAGTGCATCTTCAGCGGCGCAGTCGACGCTGACAGCACGACACCTCCGGTCCGCCGGCCGGTGCACCTGCCCGGGCGGCGACATCGTGAACTCGGCAGTGGAGGTTCCGACCATGACTGCATCCGGCTCTCCCGCGGTCCCCGCGGCGCCGTCCCGAAGATCCGCCGCCGCGTCCTCTCATTCGCACGATCATTCGCACGATCATTGGCACGACGGACCAGCCCGCGCCCTGCTCACGGGGCACCCGTCGGACCTGATCCGCCTGTGCGCCCTCCTCGTGGTCGCCGACGCCGGTCCGATCGGCGGGCTCGATGCGCTGAACATGCTCGCGCCCTACGCACGCCGGCTGGGAGAGGTCCCGCCTACGTTCCCCCTGCTCCACCAGCTCGAGGAGGACGGCTACCTCGCCGCCTCGGCGGGCCTGCCGCGGCGCTACTCGATCACAGCCGCCGGCCGGCGCGAGGCCGGTCGGCTCGCCGCCGGGTCCGGCCCATTGCTCGCGCAGCGGCTCGTACCCGAGGCATGGCTGGGGATGCTGTCGGCCGTCCGCCACTGACCGCGCCCACAGCGAATGACCGGGGCCCAGCGAGCTGGCCCGGTTCCCCATCGCACCGACACGGTTCCAGCAGCCGCGGGCGACCGTTGCCGCAGGAGGCTCGCGGCCGTTCCGTCAGACCGCGTGCCGCTGCCCGGGCGGATACTCGCGGCCGTCGGGACAGGCTCCGGCCCTCGCTGCCGTCGGGTCGATCCGGCCCCCGCTGCCGTCTGGACGCTCCGGCCCTCGCCGCCGACGGGACGCTCGTCGCACATCCTGCAGGACTTGCACCCGGGGAACGCCAGATCCGATCGAGGGCGCATCCTGCAGGGGCTCCCGCGCCGCCGACCGCTTCGACCGCAGGGACGCACGCACGGCCGAGCACGGCCGGGACCTGGCAGGCGGCCCGTCGGCGCCAGCCCCGGCCGCGCAGCTCGCCTTGTGTTCCGGTGGTGCACCTTCTGCAGGATGCGGGACCCGGTGGGGGTCCGCAGCTCACCTTGCGTTCCGGGCGTGCACCTTCTGCAGGATGGACCACCGGCCTGCGCCGGCCGGCGCCGCCCGCCGCGTCAGCTGCCCTGGGCGGCCTCCTTCGCGTAGCGCACCACCGCCAGGCGGTCGGCGTAGCCGCGCCGGACCTCGTTGAGTTCGTCGAGGGTGAACCCGAGCTCATCCGCGATCTCGTGGATCTCGGCGTTCTGCGCCGCGCTGACGGCCCGGTCGCCCGGCGTGGCGACCGCGAACAGGCAGTGGAGGAGGCGCGCCCGCTCGTCGGCCGTGGAGACCTCCCGGAACCGCCGGGTGACCAGGAAATCCTCGGTCGCCCCGATCAGGCGCGCCTGGCTCCTGGCGATCTCCACCACGACCACCGCCAGCGCCTCCGGGACGCCCCCGAAGTCGGCCACGAGCGCCTCGAGCTCGTGCACCTCGGCCTGGTCCGCCGTGCTGTCGGCGGCCACCACGCGGGCCAGGATGTAGGCGAACCCGGCCAGGTGGGCCGCCTGCTCGGGCGGGAGCGACTCGAGCTGGGCCACGATCCGCCGAACCGCCTCGGTGTCCTCGTCGGCGGGCGCGCCGGGGCGCGGTGCAAGGGCTGGGTGCAGGAATCGTCCGAAGACCATGGGTTGAGACCTCCGTGTCGCGGCCGGATGGGCCGGGACGCCATCGGTGGCGTGGATCAGGCGCGGGTGAACATGAGTTGGAACTCCATGGTCCCATGATCCGCGACGGAGAGCGCGATGAACGAGGTCGGTGGGGTGATGCCGTAGTCGGAGAAGGTGATGGGGAGCGATCCGGCGATCGCCACCACGCCGTCGGACAGGCGCACCTGGAGCGGCACCTGGACGGTCCGGGTCTGGCCGTGCAGGGTGAGCCGGCCGGTGGCCGTCACGGTGACGACCTGACCCGCTGGGGGGATCGAGCCGAGCGCGATCGGCTTGCCCAGCACGAACGTCGCCGTCGGATACGTGGCGGTCTGAAGGCCACGGTGGACCAGCTGGGCGTCGCGCGGCGGCTCATCGCTCTTGAGGGTCGTCAGGTTGGCCGTGATGCCGGCCGCCGTGACGGTAGTTCCCTGCAGGGTGAACGATCCGGTCACGTTCGACGTCCGACCAACCGCCGTGTGGGCGCCGATGCCGGCGAGCTGCTCCTGGACGCGGTAGCCGACGAACGATCCCGTCGCGCCGGTCCCGATCGACGTGTTCACCCTCCACGTGCCATCGAGGCTGCCGGTCGTGGCGCTGCCCGTCGAGCCGCCCGCGGCCAGGGCCGGGGCACCGGGCACCAGGGCCTGACTCGGGGCTCCCGGTGCGCCCGAGGCGTTCGACGGTGAGGCAGGCACCGATGACGCGCCCACCGACGCCGGGGAAACGGCCGCCAGGTCCACCGGTGCCGGACCGGCCGGGCGCAGGAAGAGAAACCAGCCGCCGTACGCGGCGCCGGCGGCGATGACCAGCACGACCACGCCGAGGGCGAGCCGCAGCCATGTCGGTCCGCGGGGGCCGCGGCGGCCGATCGCGGCAGGGTCGGACGGGGGACGCGTCATTCAGGCACTCCACGTGCGATGGGATGGACGGTGCGGCCCCCGGGAGGGCCGCACCGACGCCAGTGTCGGGGCACCCGCCTTTCGATCCGGTTACGCCGGGCCGGCTGCGATCAGGGCCACGTTGCGATCGCGGCAGCCGCTCCGCGCAGCAGCTCCGCGCGGCAGCTCCGCGCCCCTGGCCGCCGGCGTCCCCGTGCTACACTGTCGCGGCTCTGGATGGGGCTATAGCTCAGTTGGGAGAGCACCTGCATGGCATGCAACCGCATGTCGGCGCTGTGCCCTGATCAGGCCTGAGGTCCTTTGGAGCAAGCGGAAACCGCCCAGTTATCCGCTGTCTCGATGCCCGTTCAGACACTTCCCGGTCCGCCTGTCCCTGTTCGTCATCCAGTTGCCGTGGGACCCCGCAGGCTCCGGTTGGCTGTCGAGCCGTCGTTGCCAGTCGACTCCAGGAGGTGTCGCCTCCTTCGAGCTCACGCAGGCGGCATCCGCCTTCGTGGCCCCGTGAACCGTCACCGACCTGACGGACCTGCTGTTTATGAAACCGGCGAAGCACGTGGTCGGAGGCCCTAACAGGGCTGCTCCCGTTCGTGGAGGGCCGCCTAGTGTCGCGCAGCGGTGGCTCGTGGCGAGCCAATCGCTGACAGAAACGCTGCATTCCGTCGCCCGAGTGGAGCTCTGTACACGTGGCCGTTCGGGACGCGCGACTTCATCCCGCTGGTGATGAGACGGTGTCGATGCCGGTCACCCGTTGTACAGTCTCATTGCATCACGAGGCTTGACTGCCGCGGTGTTGCTTGCTCGGGAGCCGCGAGTGGGGCCCTCCGTCGATATCTGGCACCGTCTGGTCGAAGAGGCCGAGACTCACTGCGACCCAACCGTGGAGGTCGACACCGGTCACGGCCAGGCGGGGTCTGGCGCATCGCAGCCGCAGATGATGTCGGGGAGCGCCGGCAAGTACGCGGTCAAGCTGGTGAACAATCCCCAAGGGAGCCGCGTCCTGTTCAATGAACAGGTGGTAGGACGTCTTGCGGCGCGTCTGGGGATGCCG
>DAIDTV010000060.1:0-393 GCA_027457005.1 Chloroflexota bacterium | reverse complement strand
CACATGGATCAGCGTGGCTTGAAGGCGTCAACCAAGTTGGCCTCGACGTCGCGCTGGCGGTGCCCGGCAATCGAAGTCGCTATACCCAACTCATGGTGCTCTTCACCGTCGTTCGGAACGTAGATCCGCAGTATGTCTACGAGGTTGGTCCGCCGCACCATCTCTATTCCGTGGACCACGGACATGCGCTACTCGGCAACGTCTGGTCATCCGGGCAACTGGATGCGGCCGTCCCACCCGCCGAGATAGGGCTCCACAATGCGGAGCCACTGGACAGGAGTGCAACCGCCGCAGTCCTTCGCGAGTTGGAGATGCTGACAGATGCCGACATAGCGCGGCTAGTAAGCTGCATCCCCGACAGTTGGGGGGTTCCGATCGAGGACCGCCTTGCGG
>DAIDTV010000059.1 GCA_027457005.1 Chloroflexota bacterium | reverse complement strand
CGCCTGCGCTTCGCGACCCAGCTGCGCCGCGACGGGATCTCCGCCCGCGCCGACCTGGGAAAGCGTCGCCTGGCACGCCAGCTCGAACAGGCGTCGCGCGAGGGTGCCCACTTCGCCGTGATCCTGGGCGACGAGCTGCGCGAGGGCATGGTGCAGCTGCGCGACCTCCGGGCCGCGTCCCAGCATCCGGTCCCGGTCACCGAGCTGGCACGGGAGATCGAGCGCGGCGAGGGTTCCCACCGGCACGGCTGAGCGTGGCGCCATCCCGTAGGATGTGGAGCCATGACCGACGTCACCGAGCCGGCGTACGCCCTCGACGCCCTTGCCACGCCATATCGAACCGACACCTGCGGCGGCCTGCGGGGGTCGGATGCCGGCCGTGATGCCCGCCTGGCGGGGTGGGTGCACCGCCGGCGCGACCACGGCCACCTGATCTTCCTCGACCTGCGGGACCGGCACGGGATCACCCAGGTCGTGGTCGACGCGCAGGAGTCGCCGGACGCCCATGCCGCCGCGGCGCGGGTCCGTGCCGAATTCGTGGTGTCCGTCGCCGGGACGGTCGCCCACCGGCTGGCCGGCACCGAGAACGCCCGGCTCGCGACCGGCGAGGTGGAGCTGCGGGCGCGGGACCTCGAGGTCCTGTCGGAGGCGAAGACCCCGCCCTTCTACATCAACGAGCCGGACGCGCCCGTCGAGGAGTCCGTGCGGCTGCGCTACCGGTACCTGGACATCCGGCGCGAGCCGATGCGGGACCGGCTGCTCCTGCGATCGTCCCTGGTGCGCGCCATCCGCGACGCCCACCACCGCGCCGGCTTCGTCGAGGTCGAGACCCCCATCCTCATCAAGTCGACCCCGGAGGGCGCCCGCGACTTCATCGTCCCCAGCCGGCTGCAGCCGGGCACCGTGTACGCGCTGCCCCAGAGTCCGCAGCAGCTCAAGCAGCTGCTGATGGTCGCCGGTATGGACCGCTACTTCCAGATCGCCCGGTGCTTCCGCGACGAGGATCTGCGGGGCGACCGGCAGCCCGAGTTCACCCAGCTCGACCTGGAGATGAGCTTCGTGCGCGAGCAGACCGTGATGGACTTCGTGGAGGCGATGGCCATCGAGGTGAGCCGGGCCGTGGCCCCCGGGCGGCCGCTGCAGGACGTGCCGTTCCCGCGCTTCACCTACGAGGAGGCCCTCGAGCGCTTCGGTTCCGACAAGCCGGACCTGCGGTTCGGGATGGAGCTGGTGGACCTGGCACCGGCGCTGCGGGCTGATGCCGAAGGCACCGGCTTCCGGGTCTTCGACGAGGCGATCGCCGGAGGGGGGCGCGTGAAGGGCATCGTGGCGCCCGGCATGGCCGCCGCGAGCCGCCGCGACGTCGACGAGCTGACGGCCTTCGCGCGGCGGTACGGCGCGCACGGGCTGGTCCACGTGTCGGTGGACGGCGACGGCGCGGTCCACTCGCCGGTGGGCAAGTACCTCGGCGAGGACCGGTTGCGGGCGATGGTGGAGGCCGCCGCCGCGGCTCCGGGCGACCTGCTGCTGGTGGTCGCCGACCAGCCGGCCGTGACCGCCGACGTGCTCGGAAGGCTCCGCCGCGAGCTGGGCGAACGGCTCGGCCTGGCCGACCCGAACGTGCTGGCGTACTGCTGGGTGTACCGCTTCCCGATGTACCAGTGGGACGCCGACAACGGTCGGTGGGACGCCACGCACAACCCCTTCTCCGGCGTGGTGCCCGAGGACGAGCCGCTGCTGGTGACCGCCACCGGCGACCCGTACCGTCCGTCGCCGCAGGACCCGGCGGGACGCGCGCGGGCCATGCAGTACGACATCGCGCTCAACGGCTGGGAGCTCGGAGGCGGCTCGGTCCGGATCCACCGGCGGGAGCTGCTGGAGCGCAGCTTCGCGCTGCAGGGCTACTCGCAGGAACGGATGCACGGCCTGTTCGGCGGCATCCTGGAGGCGTTCGAGTACGGAGCGCCGCCGCACGGCGGGATCGCGCTCGGCATCGACCGCTGGGCGGCCCTGCTCGCCGACCAGACCAACATCCGCGAGGTCATGGCGTTCCCCAAGACCTCGTCCGGCACCGACCTCATGCTCGAGGCGCCCTCGGCACCGGATCCCGCACAGTACGCGGAGCTCGGGCTGCGGTACGTCGGCACGCCTTCAGCCGGGGACCCGGCCGGCCGGCCACCCGGCGCGTAGCCCCACAGGCACCGGGCCGTGGACTGGTTCGGCGCGGCCGCGCGCCACCCGCGGTCCGCGGCCCTGGCCGGTGCGCTCTGCATCGCCTTCTCCGGCATCTTCTTCCGGTTCTCGGGAACCAGCCCCGCCACCGCGACGGTCTTCCGCTGCCTCTACGCGCTGCCGTTACTGGCGCCGCTCGCCATCGCGGAGCGGCGGCGGCTGGGTCCGTTCGGACGCCGCGGGCACGCGGTGGCGTGCCTCGCCGGGCTCTTCTTCACCGTGGACCTCCTGGCCTGGCAGCACGCGGTCCTGGAAGTGGGCGCCGGCCTGGCCACCGTCCTGGCCAACCTCCAGGTCGTGGTGGTGGCGGTGGCGGCATGGGCGATCCTGCGAGAGCGGCCGTCCCGCGGGGTGCTGGCGGCGATCCCGGCGATGCTCGCCGGCGTGCTGCTGATCTCGGGGCTCGTCGGCGGCCGGGCCTACGGCGCCGACCCCCGTCTCGGCGCGATCCTCGGCCTGTGCTCCGCGGTCGCCTACGCCGGGTACCTGCTGCTGGCCAGGCAGGGCAACCCGGGCGGGCTCCGCCCGGCGACCGTCCTCTTCGACGCGAGCGCGGTCACGGTCGTCGCGGGAGCCCTCGTCGGCACGCTGCTCGGCGAGTTCGACCCGGTGCCATCCTGGCCGGCGCACGGCTGGCTGCTGCTGCTGGCCCTGACGGCCCAGGTCGCGGGCTACCTGCTGATCGCGTCCTCGCTCCCGCGCCTGCCCGCGGCGCTCACCTCGGTGATCCTGCTCGCGCAGCCGGTGACCACGGTCTTCCTGGGAGCAACGCTGCTGGGGGAGGCGCCGTCGGCGGTCCAGCTCGGTGGCGTGGCGCTGATCGTCCTCGGGCTCGTGGCCGCCAATGCCCGGCCGCGTGCAGCCGCCGTGGCCCGCGGGCCGCTCGTGGAGCCCGGGGGCGCCGCCGCTCCGTGACCGGCATCAGTCCGGGAGTCCGGGGCGCTCCACGTCCTCGCGCGCCTCGCCCAGCAGCAGCTCCACGATGACGGTGTCCCGCCAGGCGCCGTCGAGCCTGCCGTGCCGCCGGTACGTGCCGACCTCGCGGAACCCGAGCCGCGCGCAGAGCTGCCGGCTCGCGACGTTCTCGGGGAAGATGCGCGACACGAGCTTCCAGAAGCCCGCCGCCTCGCAGGCCGCGATCAGTCCCTCGAGCGCAGCGCGCCCGGCACCCGTCCCGCGGGCGTCCCGTGCCGCGTACACGGAGAACTCCGCAACGCCGTCGTAGCACTCTCGCGGCCGGTACGTGTCGGCGGCCGCCCACGCCACCACCCGGCCCCCTCGCTCGGCCACCACCCCCGGGTGGCGGCCCGCCTTCGCCGCCAGCCAGGCCGTCATCTCCTCCGGGCTCCTGGGCCGCGTCTCGAACGTCGCGATGCGGTCCTCGATCCCCTGCGTGTAGATCGCGGCGATGGCCGCGGCGTCGGCGTTCCGCGCCGGCCGCACCAGCGTCCCGGGCGCGCCGGCGCTCATCGGTCGGGAAGCGCCTGCGCCACGTCCGAGCCCCAGTCCGGCGGGTGCCCGGTGATCGGCTGGTCGGGGCCCGCATACGCGGGGAGCTCCACGCGCGGCGTGTCGACGTCGTGGGTCGCGCCCGGATCGCCCAGGTCCAGCAGCCGCACCGGCACGCCGCCCTCTTCGAGGCCGATGAGCAGGCCGTCCGGCGCCAGGCCGGACGGGAGGGCGCGGAGTGCGTCCAGCGCGGCGAGCGGCACCAGGGCGGGCCAGCCCGGCTGCCCCTCCCAGGTCGGCCGCAGCACGGCCGCGGGCAGGCCCGGGTGCGCCTCGATGAGGGCGGTGATCGTCCCGGCGTCGATCCACGCCATGCGCGCCGGCCACACCACGGCTGCCGTGGTCTCGCCCACCGACGCGGTCGCCGCCTCGATCCCCGCGACGATGAGTCCCGCCGGTCCGGTGTCCGCGTCTGCGGGGGTCGGCGACACGAGGTCGGCCGCGGATCCCGAGAGCGCGCCGGCCACCGTTCCGCCGGGGTCCGGGGCCACCACTACGACCGGCATGGCGCCGCCGGACCATGCGGCATCGGCCACGTGACGCACGCGCGCCACGCCGTCGACCAGCGTGGCGGCCTCCTCGGCGCTGGCGGAGAAGATCACTGCGGCGACGGTCACGCCGGCGATGGTACCAGCGCGCCATGTGCGACAATGCGACCGCCCATGACCGACCAGCCCCGCTCCACCGTGCCCACCACAGGTCCCATCGGCCGGGCTCCCTCCGATGAGCCGGCCGGGCCCGTGCGCGTCCGCGAGGACGTGCGGAACGTGGCGATCGTGGCGCACGTGGACCACGGCAAGACCACCCTCGTCGACGGCCTCCTTCGCCAGACCGGCGCCTTCCGCGCCAACCAGGAGGTGGTGGACCGCGTCCTGGACTCGCTCGACCTGGAGCGGGAAAAGGGCATCACGATCATGGCCAAGCACACGGCGGTGGAGTACGGAGGCGTGCACCTCAACATCGTCGACACGCCCGGCCACGCGGACTTCGGCGGCGAAGTCGAGCGCAGCCTCATGATGGTCGACGCCGTCCTCCTGCTGGTGGACGCGTCGGAGGGGCCGCTGCCGCAGACCCGCTACGTGCTCCAGAAGGCGATGGCCCGGCGGCTGCCCGTGGTGGTCTGCCTGAACAAGATCGACCGCTCCGACGCGCGCCCGGCCGAGGTGCTCGACGACGTGTACGAGCTGTTCATGGACCTGGGCGCCGACGAGCACCAGATCGAGTTCCCGGTCGTCTACACGAACGCGAAGGCCGGCACGGCGTCGCTCGATCCCGCCGTCCCGGGCACCGACCTGCGGCCGCTGCTCGACCTGCTCGTCCGCGTGACGCCCGCTCCGACGTACCGCGAGGGGTACCCGCTCCAGGTGCTCGTCACGAACCTCACCGCCAACGAGTACGTCGGCCGCATGGCCGTGGGCCGGATCTGGAACGGCACGCTCCGGATGGGCCAGCGGATCGCGATCGTGCGCGAGGAGCCCGACACCACCTCGGGCACGGTCGAGCCCGGGCGGACGGTGACGCTCACCGGCTCGGTGACCAGCCTGACCACGGCCGAGGGGATCCAGCGCATCGACGTGCGCGAGGCCGGGCCGGGCGAGATCGTGGCGGTCGCCGGCATCCCCGACGTCACCGTGGGCGACACGCTCACGGACCCGGCCGATCCTCGCCCTCTGCCGCGGCTGCAGGTCGACGCGCCCACGATCAGCATGACCTTCGGGGTGAACACGTCCCCTCTCGCCGGCCGCGACGGGCGGTACCTGACCAGTCGCCACCTGCGCACCCGCCTGGAACGGGAGGTGCTGGGGAACGTCGCGATCGAGTTCCTGCCCACCGAATCGGGGGAGACCTTCGAGGTCCGGGGCAGGGGAGAGCTGCAGCTCGCCGTGCTGATCGAGACGATGCGCCGCGAGGGCTACGAGATGCAGGTCTCGCGCCCGGAGGTGATCCTCCACGAGGTCGACGGGGAGGTCCAGGAGCCCTACGAACGCATCACCGTGGACATCCCGCCGGACTTCATCGGGGAGGTCTCCGAGGCACTCGCGTCCCGCCGCGCCCGCATGGAGCAGATGACCACCGACGCCGACGGCCGCGTGCGGATGGAGTACGTGCTGCCGGTCCGCGGCCTGATCGGGTTCCGCGGCCAGCTCCTGACGCTCACCCGGGGAACCGCGCTGATGCACCAGATCGGGGAGGGGTACGGCCCGTGGGCCGGCGAGGTGGCGCACCGTACGAGCGGGGTGCTGCTCGCCGACCGCACCGGCGTCACCAGCACGTACGCGCTGCACAACCTGCAGGAGCGCAGCGAGCTGTTCGTGGGTCCCGGCGTCGAGGTGTACGAGGGGATGGTCGTCGGCGAGAACGCGCGCCCGGGCGACATGGACGTCAACGCGACCAAGGAGAAGCACCTCACCAACATCCGCTCCTCCACGCAGGAGCAGACGCTGCGCCTGACGCCGCCCCGGGAGCTGACGCTCGAGTCGGCCATCGAGTTCATCGCGGCCGACGAGCTGGTCGAGGTGACCCCCCGATCCATCCGGCTCCGGAAGCGCACGCTCTCGATGCACGACCGGCGGCGCGCCGCTGGACGGGAGCACGAGCGGCGCCTGGTCGCCGAGCGGGAGACCGCCGCCCGCTGACCGGCCGCGGAGCCCGGCGCGGCCCCGCGGCTACAATCGCGCCGATGGCCATCTACCTCGACCATGCCGCCACGACCCCCGTGCGCCGGGAGGTCCTGGAGGCCATGATCCCCGTCCTGTCCGACACGTTCGGCAACCCCTCGTCGGCGCACGCGTACGGGCGCCGCGCCCGGGCCGCCCTGGACGAGGCGCGCGAGTCGGTGGCGCGAGACCTGCACGCCGACCCCCGCGAGATCGTCTTCACCAGCGGCGGGAGCGAGGCGATCAACCTGGCCATCAAGGGCGCCGCGTGGGCCGGCAAGGCACGCGGCCACCACGTGGTCACCTCCGCCGTCGAGCACGAGGCGGCCCTCAACTCCGCGCGGTACCTGGAGAAGTTCGGGTTCGAGGTCACCGTGCTGCCGGTGGACCGGTACGGGCGGGTCGACCCCGACGAGCTGGCGGCGGCAGTCTCCGACCGGACCATCCTGGTGAGCCTCCAGGTCGTCAACAACGAGGTCGGCACCATCCAGCCGGTGGCCGAGCTGGTCCGGCGCGCCCACGCCCAGCGGCACGTCCTGGTGCACCTCGACGCCGTCCAGGCCGCGCCCTGGATGGACCTCGACGTCACCGAGCTCGAGGTCGACCTCCTCTCGATCGCCGCGCACAAGCTCGAGGGGCCCAAGGGTGTCGGGGCGCTCTACGTGCGCCGCGGGACCACGCTCCTGGCACAGCAGCAGGGCGGCTCACAGGAGCGGCACCGGCGGGCCGGCACCGAGAACGTGGCCGGTGCGGTGGGCCTGGCCACGGCACTGCGCCTGGCCCGGGGGGAACAGGGGGAGGTCGTGCCCGTGGTGCGCGCGCTGCGGGACCGGCTCCGCAACGCGGTGCTCGCGGTTCCCGGCGTCGAGCTGACCGGTCATCCGCGCGAGCGGATCCCCAACCATCTCTCGGTGATCGCCCGGGACGCCGACGGCCAGTCGCTGGTGCTCGCGCTCGACCTGGACGGGATCGCCTGCTCGAGCGGGTCGGCCTGCGCCACGGGCTCCACGGAACCCTCGCACGTGCTGACCGCCATGGGATATCCGCCCGAGGAGGCACGCGGCTCGCTGCGCCAGACGCTGGGCCGGACGACCGGCCCGATGGAGATCGAGACGGCCTGTCGGGCGGTGCCGGCGACCATCGCGCGACTCCGGTTGGGGGCCGCGGCCCTGGCGGCGGATCCGCTCGGGGTCCAGGCGGGGTCCGCGTGAGACCAGCCGGCCGGGCCACGGGGGGCAGGGCGGTCCGGTGAGCGAACGCATCGTGGTCGCGATGTCGGGCGGCGTGGACTCGTCCGTGGCCGCCGCCCTGCTCCACGAGCAGGGACACGAGGTGGTCGGGGTCTGGATGCGCCTCCACCAGGGGGCCGACCACCGCAGCGAGTTCCGGAAGAGCTGCTGCTCGCTGGACGCCGCGGATGATGCGCGGCGGGTGGCCTCGCAACTCGGAATCCCGTTCTTCGTGCTGGACCTCGAGCGCGAGTTCGCGGCCGGGGTGATCGACCCGTTCGTCGCCTCGTACCTCTCGGGGTCCACGCCCAGCCCGTGCGTGGACTGCAACACGTACGTGAAGTTCGGCGCGCTGCTCGGGCGGGCGCGGCTCCTGTACGGCGCGGAGGCGGTCGCGACCGGCCACTACGCCCGGGTCGATGCCGTGGCCGACGAGTCCCGGCCCGGGGGCCGCCGCTGGCGGCTGCTGGCCGCTGCCGACCCGGCCAAGGACCAGAGCTACTTCCTGTACGGCCTGCGCCAGGACCAGCTGGCGCGCACCCGGTTCCCGCTGGGCGGGATGTCGAAGCCGGAAGTGCGCGCGATCGCCCGGGGCCTCGGGCTGGTCACCGCCGACCTGCCGGAGAGCCAGGAGATCTGCTTCGTGCCGGGGGGCGACTACCGTGAGACGCTGCGCGAGCGTGCGGGCTGGCGGGAGACGCCGGGACCCATCGTGGACGTCACCGGCTGCGTCGTCGGCGAGCACCGGGGCGCGGCCGCCTACACGGTCGGCCAGCGCACCGGCGTCGGCGTCGCACTGGGCGAGCGGCGCGACGTGGCCGGCATCGACCCGGCGGCGAACGTGGTCCGGCTGGGGCGGCGCGAGGACCTGCAGCGACGGGCGTTCACGGTGGAGCAGATGCATTTCGTGGCGGGCCCTGTCCCGGTGGATGCGTTCGGGGCGGCGCTGCGCGGGCGCCATCGCGCGTCCCGGGTGCCCGCGGTGGTCCGGCCCGCCGAGGGGGGCGAGGGCGGACGCTGGGAGCTGGTGGCGGACGAGCC
>DAIDTV010000058.1:6088-8720 GCA_027457005.1 Chloroflexota bacterium | reverse complement strand
ATGCACGACTGGATGATCAGCAAGAAGCGCTACTGGGGGCTGGCCCTCCCGATCTACGACTGCGCGGCCTGCGGGGCGGTGACCGTGGTGGGGGGGCGCGAGGAGCTGCGCCGGCGCGCCGTGGAGGGCTGGGAGCTGTTCGAGGGACACACCCCGCATCGACCGCACATCGACGCGGTGAAGGTGGCGTGCTCGGGCTGCGGGGCTCCCGTGGAGCGCATCCGCGACGTGGGGAACCCCTGGCTCGACGCGGGGATCGTGCCGTTCTCCACGATGCACTTCCGCGAGGACCCGGCGTACTGGGGACAGTGGTTCCCCGCCGACTTCATCACCGAGAGCTTCCCGGGCCAGTTCCGCAACTGGTTCTACTCGCTGCTCGCGATGAGCACGGTGCTGCGGCGCGAGCCGCCCTTCCGCACGATCTTCGGCTACGGCACGCTCTTCGGCGAGGACGGCCGTCCCATGCACAAGAGCTGGGGCAACGCGATCGAGTTCGACGACGCCGCCGAGCGGATGGGCGTCGACGTGATGCGCTGGATGTTCGCGAGCGCGCGGCCCGAGGACAACATCCTGTTCGGCTGGCATGCGGCCGATGAGGCCCGGCGCGAACTGCTCGTGCTGTGGAACGTGTACGCGTTCTTCGTGACGTACGCGCGCCTCGCGGAGTGGGTGCCGGCGCGGGGGATCGGTGCCGCCATCGCGGACGCGGACGGCTGGCCGGCGCTCGACCGGTGGATCCTGACGCGGGCGGCGGGACTCGCCGGCGAGGTGGAGCGGGACCTGCAGGCGTACGACGCGCTCGACGCGGCACGCGCGATCGGCACGTTCGTCACCGACCTCTCCACGTGGTACCTGCGCCGTTCTCGTGACCGCATGCGCGGCAACGCGGCCCCGGCCGACCGCGAGTGCGCGTTCGCCACGCTGCACGCGGTCCTGGTCGCGATCTCCCGGGTCCTGGCGCCCATCCTGCCGTTCCTCTCCGAGTCGATCTACCAGAACCTCATCGTGGCGGTGGATCCGTCCCTGCCGGATTCCGTGCATCTCACGCGCTGGCCCGCGTCCGACCTGGCCGCGTTCCGGGACGAGCCGCTCGAGGCCGGGATGGCCACCGTCATGCGTGCCGTGGAGCTCGCGCGGGCGCTTCGCTCGCAGGCAGGGCTGCGGGTCCGCCAGCCGCTGGCGCGCCTCTGGCTGGCGCTGCCGGGAGGCGATCTGGCCGACCGGGACGCGCTGCTGGCCCTGCTGGCCGACGAGCTCAACGTGCGCGACGTGGAGCTGATCGGGGACGAGTCGGAGCTGGTCGACCGGCGGGTGAAGCCCCTGCTTCCGCGCATCGGGAAGCGGCTCGGACCGCAGATCCCGGCGGTGATGGCGGCCGCGCGGGCCAACGAGGTCGAGTACCTGGCGGACGGCTCGGTCCTCCTCGCCGGCGTGGCGCTCGCGCCGGACGAGGTGGAGATCCTGGCCACCCCGAGGCCCGGAACGGCGGTCGCGCACGACGAGGGGCTGGTGGTGGTGATCGACACCACGCTGACCGACGAGCTGCGCGCGGAGGGCGACGCGCGCGAGCTGCAGCGTGCGGTCCAGGACCTGCGCCGCGAGGCGGAGCTCGAGCTGGACGAGGCGATCGAGCTGTGGCTGGAGCTCCCCGCGGCGGCCGGCGAGCGACTCGCGCCCTACCTCGGCCGGGTCGCGTCCGAGACGCTGGCGGCCGAGGTGCACCTGTCGCCACCGCCACCGGACCTGGCCACGACCGAGGTGGACCTCGAGGCCGGACGGGCGCGCGTCGCGCTTCGCAGGGTGACGCCGGGAGGCGAGGCATGACCGCGACGGAGGTCGGGGACGGGACGCGAGGCGCCGGCGGCGGGCGCCGCGCGGTGGCCGGGACGACCTGGCCGCGCCTGGCACTGTTCACGGGCCTGGCGGCGGCCGTGGTCATCGCCGACCAGGTCTCCAAGGCGTGGGTCGACCGGTCGTTCGCGCTGAGCCAGGCATCGGACATCGTGGCCGCGCCACTCGCGCCGCCGACGCCGGTGATCGGCGATTTCGTGCGGATCGCGAAGGGCTACAACAACGGAGCGATCTTCAGCCTGTTCGGGTCCAGCGCCTCGTTCTTCGCGATCGCCAGCCTGGTGGCGATCGCCGTGATCCTCTGGTACGAGATCACGCGCGGGGGCCGCGCCTCGATCCTGCTCACCCTGACGCTCGGGCTGCTGATGGGCGGCGCGATCGGCAACGAGATCGACCGCATCAGGCTGGGCTACGTGATCGACTTCGTGGACATGGGGATCGGGACGTGGCGCTGGTACACGTTCAACGTGGCCGACGCCTCGATCAGCGTCTCGATCGTGCTGCTGCTCCTGATAGGGATCGTCGGCGATGTCGGGAGGCCGCCGGAGAGCGCCCGGGCGGTCGGCGCCGGCGCTCCGGGCGACGGGAGGGGCGCCAGCGCGCCGGGAGACGGGAGGGGCGCCAGCGCGCCGGGTGAAGGGAACGCGTCCGGCACCGGTGGCCCGGGCGACGCGGCCGGGCCGGGCGAGACCGGCGCGGCAGCCGGCAGCGCCGAGCCGACCAATGCCGGCGGCGACGGCCGGCCGGGCTAGGTGGCAGAGCGCGTGAGCCTGGCCGTGGC
>DAIDTV010000058.1:0-6078 GCA_027457005.1 Chloroflexota bacterium | reverse complement strand
GCCTGTTCGGCGACCCGTTCGCCCCCAGGTCCGAATTGGACGCCGCTGCCGGCGGCGGCGCGACGGTGCCCGGCCCGGACGCCGGAAGCCGGCCGGGCTAGGTGGTGCGGCACGTGAGCCTGGCAGTTCCACCCGGTGCCGACGGGCTCCGTGCCGACCGGTTCGTCGCCGACGCGACCGGCATGTCGCGCGCGCACGTGCAGCGGCTCATCCGCGAGGGGCGGCTGACCAGGGGGGCTCACGCCATCCGGGCCAACGTCCCCGTGTTCGCGGGGGACGCGCTCGAGCTGGACGTCCCGGACGTGCGCCCCCTCGAGGTTGAGGCGGAGTCGATCCCGCTGGACGTGATCTACCAGGACGACGACGTGATGATCGTGGACAAGCCCGCGGGCCTGGTCACGCATCCGGCGCCGGGGCATGCCGCGGGTACCCTGGTGAACGCGCTCCTTGCGCTCGGGGGACCCGAGACGTTCGGCGGGATCGCCGGGATCGCGCGCCCGGGCATCGTGCACCGCCTCGACCGCGACACCAGCGGCCTGCTGATGGTGGCGCGGAACGATCGCGCCCAGGCGAGCCTGATGGCGCAGCTCAAGGCCAGGCGCGTCAAGAAGACGTACCTGGCGCTCGTGGCCGGCGAGCCGCCCGCCACGGTGGGCCGGATCGAGGCACCGATCGGGCGGGACCCGCGCCATCGCACGCGGATGGCCGTGGTGCCCGACGGCCGGCCGGCCGTCACGGCCTACCGGGTCCGCGAGCGCTTCGGCACGTGGACGCTGCTCGAGGTCGACCTGATCACCGGCCGTACCCACCAGGTCCGCGTCCATCTCGCCTCGATCGGCCATCCCGTCGCCGGCGACGTGGTCTATGCGACCGGCGCCGCGAGGCGGGGCCCGGACGGGCTGGCGCGCCTCTTCCTGCATGCGTGGCGGCTGGAGCTGGAGGCGCCATCCGGGGGCCGGATGATCCACGCGACCGCCCCGCTGCCGCTCGACCTGGAGGGCGTGCTCGATCGCCTCCGCGGTGGCTCGCCGGGGCGCGGAGACGAGCAACGTCCGGGCAGACGAACGGTGCCCGGAGCATGAGCGCGTGCCGGGGCGCCGCGGGCGCCATGGTCGTGATCATCTCGGGGCCCTCCGGGGTGGGGAAGGACACCATCATCGAGGCGCTGCGGGCGCATCACGACCGTCCGGACTACGACTTCATCGTGACCTGCACCACGCGGGTCCCGCGTGCGGGCGAGACCGATGGCATCCATTACCACTTCATTTCCGAGGACGAGTTCCTGGCACTGCGCGCCGCGGGCGAGCTCCTGGAGGCGAACCAGGTCCACGGCGCCCACTGGTACGGGACCCCGCGGCAGGCGGTCTGCGGGGCGCTCGAACGGGGCCACCACGCGATCCTCAAGATCGACGTCCAGGGGGCGCAGGAGGTCAAGCAGCGCGTCCCGGACGCCCTGCTGATCTTCCTGGTGCCGCCCTCCCTCGAGGCGCTCTTCGGCCGGTTGCGCTCCCGCGCGACCGAGACCGCCGATCAGCTGGAAGTCCGCCAGCGGGACGCGGCGATCGAGCTGGCCAGGCAGGGCGACTACGATCACGTCGTGGTCAACGAGACCGGGGAGGTCGAGCGGACCGCGCGCCGGGTCGCCGAGATCATCGAGGAGGAGCGGGCGCGCCACCCGGCCCGGCGCGTCGAGCTCTGAACCGTGGACGGCGAACCGACCGGCATGGGGCCCCCGGGCACCGCGCGGCGGGGCGCTGACGCGGGCGTGAAGCGCTTCGTCGAGGTCGCCGTGGACGTCGCCGGGGGAGCCGGGGATCGGGCGTACACCTACCGGCTCCCTCCCTCGCTCGCGGACCTGGGCGCGGGCGAGGCCGTGCTGGTGGAGTTCGGGCGGCGGCAGGCGCTGGGGGTGATCCTCGGCGACGCGGAGCCCCCGGAGGAGATCGCCGCGAAGCCGGTCGCGGCGCGCGTGCGCTCCGACGGGCCGTTGCTGCCGCCGCTGCAGGTCGCGCTGGTCCGGTCGGTCGCGCGGCACTACCTGGCGCCGCTGGCGCTCGTGGTGCGTGCCGCGCTGCCGCCGGGGATGCTGGAGCGGCTCGAGCTGGTCGCGCTGGCGGATCGCGCCACGCATCCGGCCCCCGCCACGCGGCTGGACCCCGCGCTGGCGGCCATCCTGGCCCGGGTCGAGCGGGCGGGTGCGGCCGGGGTGCCGGTGCGGTCGCTGCCGGCGGCGGGTCCCCGTGCGACGCTGCTTCGCGAACTCCGGTCACTCGAGGCAGGGGGGCGGTTGCGGTTGGAGTGGCGACTCTCCGCTCCCGGGTCGAGGCCGCGGACCGAGCGGCGCGCCGCGCTGAGCGGTCCGGGCAGAGAGCTGCTGGCGACCCTCGCCGCCGGTCGGCCGGATCACGGCCCGGGTGCCGGCGCCGGATCCAGGCTCGGTCCGCGACAGCAAGCCCTGCTGCGCGAGCTCGGCGCCATGGCGGACGCGGAGACGGCCCCGGCGGCGCGGCTGGCGGCCTCGCACGGTGCGTCGGCTCTGGCCCGCCTGGCGCGCCGCGGACTGGTGGCGCTGACCGTCGCGGAGCGTCCGCGGCGTCCCCTCGCCGGCCGGCCGCCCGGGCCGCGCGGAGTCGCGCCGAGCGGTGCAATCCTGAGCGCCGCCCAGCGGGAGGCCGTGGCGGCAGTCGTCGCCGCGGTCCGTGCCAGGCGCGCATCCACGTTCCTGCTCGACGGGGTGACGGGTGCCGGCCGAACGGCGGTCTACTCGGCCGCGATCGAGGCGGCGCTGGCGGAGGGCCGCCAGGCCCTGGTACTGGTTCCCGAGATCGCGCTGGCGATGCCCCTGGTGGACCGGCTCAGGGCGGAGGGAGCCGTGGACGTGGCGCTGCTCCACGGTGGCCTCTCGGAGGGCGAGCGTGCAGACGAGTGGCGCCGCATCAGGGTCGGTGAGGTGCCGGTGGTGGTCGGGACGCGCAGCGCCGTGCTCGCGCCGCTCGCCGATCCCGGCGTCATCATCGTGGACGAAGAGCACGACGCCGCGTACAAGTCGGACCGCACGCCGCGCTACCAGGCCCGCGACGTCGCCCTGCAGCTGGGAGCGTTGGCCGGTGCCCCGGTGGTCCTCGGCAGCGCCACGCCGGACGTCGTGACGTTCGGACGGACCCGCGCCGGCGAGATCGCGAGGCTGGAGCTGCCGGAGCGCCCGGCCGGTCGCCTGCCGGCCGTGGAGGTCGTCGACCTGCGGGCCGAGCTGGCGGCCGGCAACCGGGGGTTCCTGTCGGGCAGGCTGGCCGATGCGCTCGCGGCGCTGGATCGGTCCTCCGGGGAGCGGGCGATCCTGGTCATCAACCGGCGCGGGTCGGCCACCGTGGTCCTGTGCCGGGACTGCGGCCACGTCCAGGTGTGCCCGGAGTGCCAGCGCCCGCTGGTGTACCATGCCGCCGCCGCGGCCCTGCGCTGCCACCACTGCGGTGCCACCGCGCCCCTGGCCGCCCGCTGCCCCGCCTGCGGGTCGCCGCGCATCCGGTACCTGGGTGGCGGCACCGAGCGGCTCGAGCGGGAGGTCAGGACGCGCTTTCCCGGATACCGGGTGGGGCGCCTGGACCGCGACGTGCTTGCGCGGCGCGGAGCGGCGGAGCGGCTGCTCGACGCGCTGCGCGACGGCGGGCTGGACGTGCTGGTCGGCACGGGGATGGTGGCCAAGGGTATCGACGTGCCCGAGGTCACCCTGGTCGGGGTCGTCTCCGCGGACATCGCGCTGAACCTTCCGGACCTGCGGGCGTCGGAACGCACCTACCAGCTCCTGGCGCAGGCGGTGGGGCGGGCGGGTCGTGGCGAGCGGCCGGGCCTGGCGATCGTCCAGACGTACCAGCCGGAGCATCCGGCGATCGTCGCCGTCGCCCTTGCAGATCCGTCCGCGTTCTATGCCGCCGAACTGGAGTCACGGCGCGTGTTCGGCCTGCCGCCGTTCGGGCGCCTGGTCAAGCTCACCGTCGCGCTCGAGGACCGGGAGGCGGCCGAGGCGGAGGCGACGCGGATGGCGGCCAGCCTGCGCGAACCGCTCCCGGCGGGAACCGGCGGCGGGGACGGGGCGCTCGTGGTCGAGGTGCTGGGGCCGGTGCCCGCCTACGTCGCGCGGCGCGCCGGCCGCTGGCGCTTCCACCTCGTACTGCGGGGCGCCGACCCGTCCCGGCTCCTGGGCCGCGACCTCGGGCCGTCCTGGAGCGTGGACGTGGACCCGGAGTCGCTCCTCTGAGCAAGGGACGCTGGGGTTGAAAGCCCTCCGGTGGCGGCCGGGGCGAACCCGGGCGAACCGTGCCGAACAGGGCAGCCTGCCCGCGGACCGGATATTCTGAGGATCATGAGCGTTCTCCCGATCGTCCTGCTGGGCGACCCGCGGCTCCGACTGAAGGGCGAGCCCGTCGACAGCTTCGGCAAGTACCTCCACGAGCTGCTGGACGACCTGACCGACACCATGCGGCACGCCCCCGGCGTCGGGCTCGCGGCCCCCCAGCTCGGGGTGGCGCTCCAGGCGTGCGTCGTCGAGGTCGAGGGCAACCTGCACGAGCTGGTGAACCCGAGGATCGTTCGGGCCACCGGCGACGACCGCGACCTGGAGGGGTGCCTGAGCATCCCCGGGTACACGGCGTACGTGACCCGGCGCGAGCGCATCTGGGTGGTGGCCCAGAACCGCCAGGGCCGCAGGATCAAGGTGGCGGGAGCGGGCCTCCTGTCGCGCGCGATGCAGCACGAGATCGACCACCTGCAGGGGAAGCTCTACATCGACTACCTCGAATCGATGGACGAGCTGATCCCGGTCGGGCAGGAGGACGAGGAGGAGCAGGCCGAGCCGGGCGCGGAGCGGCACACGCTGGTCGGGTGAGCGACCAGCCCGCCGTCCCCGCGACGAGCGGCGTCTCCACCGTCTTCATCGGCAGCGGAGCGTTCGCCGTCCCCGTCCTCGAAGCGCTGGTGGTGGCCCCGGAGGTGCGGCTGGCCGCTGTCGTGACCGCCCCGTCCAGGCCCGCCGGCCGTGGGGAGCGGCTGCGCCGGTCGCCGATCGCCGAGCGCGCGTCCGCGCTGGGGATCGTGCCCATCCTCGAGCCGCTGCGCCTGCGGGCGCCGTCGGTCGTCGCCGAGATCGAGGCGCTGCGCCCCGGACTGCTGGTGCTCGCCGACTACGGCCAGATGGTGCCCCGCGTGCTGCTCGACCTGCCGGCGCACGGCGCCCTGAACCTGCACCCGTCGCTGCTGCCGCGCCACCGGGGAGCGTCCCCGGTTCCGGCGACCATCCTGGCCGGGGACCGGCAGACCGGCGTCACGCTGATGCTGATGGACGAGGGGCTCGACACCGGGCCAGTCGTCGCCCAGGTGGCGGTGCCGCTCGGCGGGGACGAGACGGCCCCCGAGCTGGAGGCGCTGCTGGCGGCGGAGGGGGCCGAGCTGCTGCGGACGGTCCTCGGGGAGTGGCTGGGCGGCCGCCGGGCCGCGCGGGCGCAGTCGCCGGAAGGGGCCACCATGACGCACCCGCTCCGTCGCGAGGACGGGCGGCTGGATCCGTCGCGTGACGCGGTGCAACTGGAACGGCAGGTGCGGGCGTACCAGCCCTGGCCCGGCACCTGGGCCGAGAGCGTGGCGGGCAGGCTGATCGTCTGGGAGGCCCGGCCGCTCACGCTGGGATCGACCACGGGTGGAGACGTGCCGGCATCGGGCACGGGCGCACCGGCGCCGGGCGCGGACGGGCCGGCACCCGGCACGAGCGCGGCACCGCCACATGCCGGGCCCACCCTGGGGCTGATCGTGCCCGACGACGACGGGCTGGCGGTTCTCGTCGCCGACGGCGCGCTGCGGATCGAGGAGGCCCAGCTGGCGGGTGCCCGGCGCATGACGGCCGCCGAGCTGCGGCGGGGCCATCCCGAACTCGTCGGAAGCCGGCTCGGCGCCCCGGCGCTACCATGAACGTCCCCATGTCGGACCGTCGCCCAGAGCCCACCGTCGCCGGCATCCCGGCCGCAGCCCGCGACCCGCGTCCGGGCCTGTCCGGGCTCCCCGCGGACGAGGTGAGCGCCTGGCTGGGAT
>DAIDTV010000057.1 GCA_027457005.1 Chloroflexota bacterium | reverse complement strand
GGATGGCGGCCATGGCGAACGGGCTGGCCGGCGACGCGATCACAGCGACGTGCCTGGCCACCGAGGCGCCGGTGGTCGTGGCGCCGGCCATGGATGCCGGGATGTACGCGCACCCCGCCACGGCGGCCAACGTCGAGCGGCTGCGCGCGTTCGGCTACCGGATCGTGGAGCCCGCGACGGGGGCGCTCGCGTCGGGGTTGATCGGGCACGGGCGGCTCGCCGAGCCCGAGATCATCGTGGAGGCCGTGGTCGCGGCCCTCGGGGCGACGGTGCAGCATCGCCGCGACCTCGCCGGGCGGCGCATCGTGGTGACCGCCGGCGGCACCGCGGAGCCCATCGACCCCGTCCGGTACATCGGCAACCGCTCGTCCGGGCGCATGGGCGCCTCGATCGCGGAGGCGGCCCTGGACCGCGGCGCCCCGGTCACGCTGATCGTGGGCCAGACGTCGGTCCCGCTCCCGCGCGGCGCGTCGATCGTCTCCGCGCCGACGACGGCGGAGATGCGCGCCGCCGTGCTGGAGGCGCTCCCCGGCGCGGACGTCCTGCTGATGGCGGCCGCGGTTGCCGACTTCCGCCCCAGCCACCGGGCACCAACCAAGCTCACCCGCGACCATGCGCCCAGCCTGGAGCTCGAGCCGACCGAGGACATCCTGGCGGAGGCCGCCCAGGTCGCGCGGCAGCAGCACCCCCGGCCCGGGCGGGTCGGCTTCGCCGCCGAGACCGGGTCGCTCGCGCGTGCCGAGGAGAAGGCACGGCGGAAGGGCGTGGACCTGCTGGTCGCCAACGACGTGCTGGAGCCCGGGGCCGGCTTCGCGGTGGACACCAACCGGGTCACCATCGTGACCCCGGGGCAGGTCCCCGAACCATGGCCGCTCATGTCCAAGCGGGACGTCGCCGACCGGCTGCTCGACCGGGTGGCGGCGCTGCTCGCGGCCGGCCGACCGGCAGATCGCGGGGATGTGGCAGCATCGGCGTCAGCCACGGAGGTGCCGCAATGAGTGCAACCGGCAGCAGCGCACGGCTGACCATCCAGGACATCGGCAAGCTGTACGCCGACGGCCAGCGGATCCCGATGCTGACCGCCTACGACTACCCGACCGCGCGGATCCTCGACGAGGCGGGCGTGCCGATGCTGCTCGTCGGCGACTCGGTGGCCGAGGTGATGCTCGGCTACGAGTCCACGCTGCGCGTCTCGATGGAGGAGATGCTGCACCATACCAAGGCCGTGGTCCGGGGCTCGGAGCGCGCGCTGGTGGTGGCGGACCTGCCGTTCCTCTCGTACGAGACGCCCGACCAGGCCCGCGAGAACGCCGGGCGGTTCCTCCGCGAGGGTGGAGCGCAGGCGGTCAAGGCCGAGGGCGGAGTCCGCTCGGCCCGGAACATGGAGGCCATCATCCGGGCCGGCATCCCCGTGATGGGGCACATCGGCTGGACGCCGCAGGCCAAGCTGGGGATGGGGGGCAAGGTCCGGGTCCAGGGCAAGACGCGAGAGGCGGCGCGGCGGCTGCTCTCCGACGCGCTCGCGGTGCAGGAGGCGGGCGCGTTCGCGATCGTGCTGGAGCTCGTGCCGGCGCCCCTCGCGGCCGCGATCACGGAGCGCCTCCGCATCCCGACCATCGGCATCGGCGCGGGCCCCGGCTGCAGCGGCCAGGTCCAGGTGGTGACCGACCTGCTCGGGCTCGGGTCGTTCGTGCCGCGGCACGCCCGGCCGTACGCGCACCTGCGGGAGACGATCCTCGAGGCGGCACGGGCATACTCGGCCGACGTGGTGGCCGGGACGTTCCCGGGCCCGGCGGAATCGAGCACGATGGACGCGGCGATCCTGGACGAGGCACTCGGGCGCGGGGAGCTCGATCGTGCGCCGGCAGCGCCGTTCGGGATCCACCTCGACCGCGACCTGTAGACGCGCAGCCCCGAGCCGTGGAGGCCGTCCCTCACCCCGGTGGCACGATCCGGGGCGTACGCGTCGCCTCCGACCGCGCCTCCCTCGCCGCCGCGCGCGCCACCCTGGCGTCCCCCGTCGGGCTGGTGCCCACCATGGGCGCCCTGCACGCCGGGCATCTCGCGCTGATCGAGCGGGCCCGGCGCGAGTGCGCCTCGGTGGTGGTGAGCATCTTCGTGAACCCGACGCAGTTCGGCCCCGGCGAGGACTACGAGCGCTATCCCCGCACGCTCGAGGCGGACCTCCGTGCGTGCGAGGCCAGCGGGGTGGACCTGGTCTTCGCGCCCGACGTGGCGTCGATGTATCCGCCGGGGCACACCACCTCGGTGGACCCGGGGGCGCCGGGCACGGTGCTCGAGGGCGCCGCACGCCCGGGGCACTTCCGCGGCGTTGCGACGGTGGTCTCGATCCTGTTCGACCTGGTCCGGCCCGACCTCGCGTACTTCGGGCAGAAGGACGGGCAGCAGGCGATCGTGGTCGACCGGCTCGTGCGCGACCTGGGGATGCCGGTGGGCCTGGTGGTGGTTCCAACGGTCCGCGACCCCGACGGGCTCGCCCTCTCCTCGCGGAACGCGTACCTCGCCCCCGCGGAGCGGGCTTCCGCGCCCGTGCTGCACCGGGCGCTGCGGGCGGCGGCAGGAGCCTTCGAGCGGGGGGAACGCGACGCCGGGCGGCTGCGATCGCTGATGCGCGACGTGCTGGCGGGGGAGCCGCTGGCGCGCCCGGACTACGTGAGCGTCGCGGACCGCGCCACGCTGGAGGAGCTCGCGACGGTCGACAGGCCCGCCCTGCTCAGCCTGGCGGTCCGCTTTCCGTCGGTCCGGCTGATCGACTGCTGGCCGATCGGCTGACCCGGGGCACGCGGCGCTCCGGCATGCCCCCGGTGGCCCGGCGGCGGTCGCCCTGCCCCGCGGGTGCCGCCAGCTCCAGGATCCGGTCGACGTCGAGATGCTCGGCCACGAGCGACTGGATCAGCTCGATCTTCTCGTGATCCTCCGGGTGCGTCTTGACCAGCAGGTCGTGCACCTCGGACGCGACGCGGTACGTGTCCTCGGCGACCCGGAACGCGAACAGGTCGGCGGACCGGATCGCCGCGACGACCCGTGGCGGCGGGGCGTGCTCGCCCGTCAGCACGAGCCCCGCCACGTCGGGCCGCGCGGGCGGGCCGGCGGATCGGCCGGCAGGATCGGCGCGCCGGGCGGCGGCGTCGGCGGACCGGGGCAGACCCACGGTGCTCCGCGCCCCTCCCCCGGGCCGCCCCATCAGGGTGACGGTGACGAGCGCCTGGACGAGGTCCTCCCGATCACCGGGCACGATCAGCAGGCTCCCCGGGCCCAGGCGATCGAGCAGGTGGCCCGCCTGCATCGCGCCGATGTCGATGCGCTGGATGGGCCGATCCAGGTCCGGGCCGGCGTGCAGCAGCTCCCCTTCCAGCTGCTGGCACAGCATCGAGAGCGTCGGGTTCGACAGCAGCGGGCGGAAGGGCAGCACGCCCAGCAGCGGGATCCCGTGCCGCGCGAGCCCGGCCTCGAGCACCGCCGGCAGCGACGGCTGCGCCTCGACGTCCACCTTGTTCACGATCGCCCCGACCACCTCCACGCCGTGCCGGGCGAACAGCGCGCGGTTGAGCACGATCTCGTCGATGGGCCGGCCCACGCCACCCTCGCTGACGATGACCGCGGGTGCTCCCAGCATCCGCGCCACCTCGGCGTTGGAGAGGCCGATGACGGCGCCGACGCCCGCGTGGCCGGTCCCCTCGACCAGCACGATGTCCCGGCCGGCCTGCACCACCTCGAACGCGTCGAGGATCCGCGCGCCCAGGTCCTCGACCACCTCGCCGCGGATGTAGGAGCGCGTGAAGCCGCGCGGGATATGCACCGGGCTCATGACGGAGAGCGAGTCGGGGAGCCCGTAGACGGCACGCACCAGGATCGCGTCCTCGTCCGCCGGGATGCCGTCGACGATGGCATACCGCTGGCCCACCGGCTTGGTGAACCCGGTGGCCAGCCCGCGGCCGATGAGGGCGGCGAGCAGGCCGAGCGACGTGGTCGTCTTGCCCCTGTTCATGCCGGTGGCGGCGAGGTAGATGCGGCGGACGCCCGCGCCGGCGGGGCCGTTCACGTGGATGGCACCTTCCGCGGCGATGGGCCGGGCCGGTCTGCCGCGCCGGCGTCCGGGCAGCGCCGCACGGTACGGGTCAGGCGCGTTCGCGCGGGACTGCCCGCCGCTCAACCAGCGCGACCGCGTCCTTGAGCCTGGTCACCGTGTCGGGATCCACGGTGTCGACCTCGCTGTGGGGTCCGAGCCGCTCGAGCACGTCGGCGACCAGGCTGTAGAGCACGCTCGCGTCGGCCACGAAGAACTGCGGCTCGTTGTTGTAGCGCACCAGAGTCAGCCGGCCCTGCAGCACGCGGCGGTCATCGACGTGCACGATCTGGGTGCTGAAGTTGTGGCCCTGGATCCCGTCCGGGTTGTTCAGGAAGTTGAGCGCGTTGTCGATGGCGAGGCCGAACCGGGCCCGCCAGGCCACCAGTCGCTCCTGCACCTCGGGCGAGATCCGGACCTCCGCCACCTCGTCGAAGACCTCCGGCGCGACGGTCAGGAGCCCCACCAGGGTGGCGCCGGCGCGGGGGCCGAGCATCACCTGCAGCGAGCGCTCGAGGGTGAACACCTCGGAGTCGAACCGGGGGCTGGTGATCACGTCGGTGAGCAGGTCCTCGACGTTGTCCAGCGCGCCGGGCTCCGCCAGGGCGTTCGAGAGCTGGAGGATCTCCTCCTTGAACAGGAATTTCTCTTCGTGGTCGAGCATCGTGGCGGATGGTAGCACCCGCGCGGACGCCGCCCGAGGGGGTGCCCATCCGGCGCGGACGAGCGACCGCGCCGCCCGGGTCGGGGGCGCCGATGCCGCCCCGGACAGGAGACCGCCGCCGGACTGGCCGGCGGCGGTCGGTGTGATCGGCGGTCGGGCGACCCCGGAGGGCCGCCGAGCGATCAGGGGTAGAGCCCGCGCAGCGCGGTGGCCTGCGCGACGCGGTCGACGGCGAGCAGGTACGCGCCGGTCCGCATGTTGACCTCGTGCCGTTCCGCGAGCGCGAGCGTCTCGTCGAACGCCTTGGTCATGATCTCCTTGAGCTTGTGGTTGACCTGATCCTCGCTCCAGTGGTCCCGGTTGAGATCCTGGACCCACTCGAAGTAGCTGACGGTCACGCCGCCCGCGTTGCAGAGGATGTCCGGGATCAGGAAGATCCCGCGCTCGTACAGGGTCGCGTCGGCCTCCGGCGTGGTGGGGCCGTTGGCGGCCTCGGCCACGATCTTGGCCTGGATGCGGCCGGCGTTCTTGGCGGTGATCTGGTTCTCGAGCGCGGCCGGGATCAGCACGTCGCAGGGGATCTCCAGGATCTCCTGGTTGGTGACGGCCTTCGCGCCGGGGAACCCGACCACGGTGCCGTGCTCCTGCTTCCAGCCGATCACGCGCTCGATGTCGAGGCCCTGCTCATTGTGGATGCCGCCCTGCGAGTCGGAGACGGCGATCACGGTGGAGCCCTCGAGGACCATCAGCTGCGCCGCGATGGAGCCGGCGTTGCCGAAGCCCTGGACGACGACCTTCGCGCCGTGCAGGTCGAGCTTGAGGTGCTTCGCCGCCTCGGCGACGCAGTAGACCGCGCCGCGCGCCGTGGCCTCGTTGCGGCCCTCGGAGCCGCCGAGGCTGATCGGCTTGCCCGTGACGACGGCCGGCACGGTGTACCCGACGTGCATCGAGTACGTGTCCATGATCCAGGCCATCGTCTGGGCGTTCGTGTTCACGTCAGGCGCGGGGATGTCGCGCTCCGGGCCGATGATGATGCTGATCTCGGTGGCGAACCGCCGGGTCAGCCCCTCGAGCTCGCGCCGGGAGAGCTTCTTCGGGTCGACGATGACGCCGCCCTTGCCGCCGCCGTAGGGGATGCCCACCACGGCGCACTTCCAGGTCATCCACATCGCGAGGGCCTTGACCTCGTCGAGCGAGACGTCCTGGTGGTACCGGATGCCGCCCTTGGCGGGTCCCCGGCCCAGGTTGTGCTGAACGCGGTAGCCGGTGAACACCCGCACGGTCCCGTCGTCCATCTTGACGGGGAAGTGCACGGTGAGCTCACGCCGGGGCTCCCGGAGCACCTTGCGCAGTCCCGGGTCCAGCCCCAGCTTCTCGGCGGCGAGATCGAACTGCTGCTGGGCGACCGCCCAGGCATTGATCACGCCGATCTGCTCTGTCGCCATCTGGCGAACGTCCTCCATGACCGACGCCCTGCGACAGAACTGGGACTCGCCCGGCCCGCCCGTAAGGCAGGACAAACCTCCATGGCGCCGGTGCGTGGTCGCATGGTCGTCTCGCCGGGACTATACGCCGGGTGGAGGTATCCCGAAGGGCCGGACGGCCCCATGATGGGCGGACGTCCGGCGCTCAGGAGGCTCCCCGGCCGAGCGGTCTCCCCCGGGCCCCGTTCAGTGGGCGGCCGGTGCGTGCCGCCGCGGGCCGGCCGATACCGTCCGCCATGCGGGCGCGAGCGCCGGGCACGGGCGCCGGGCACGAGCGCCGGTCATGCGCGCCGGGCACGCGCACCGGACCCGCCTGGCGCTAGCGGGCGCCCCCATCCTGGTCGTGGCGCCACAGCACCGCCACGCCATACGCCCCCGGCCCCACGTGCGGGCCGATGGACGCGCCGATGAACTGGGTGCTGAGCGTCCCCCGCTCGACACCGGCGGCAGAGGCGAGCTCGTCGGCGAAGCGCCCGACATCTTCCGTGTGCGGCGTGTGCAGGATGGCCATGCGTTCCACCGGGCGCGCCGTGACCAGCTCGATCAGGCGCTGGCGCGCCTTCGTCCGGGTGCGCGGACGGTCCACGATGTCGACGATCCCGTCCGTCACGGTCATGATCGGCTTGAGCGAGAGCATGGCCCCCACGAGCGCGCGCCCCCGGCCGATGCGCCCGCCGCGCACCAGGTGCTCGAGCGTGTCGAGCACGAAGAGCAGCCGGCAGTCGGGCACCCGGCGCTCGATCTCGGCAGCGATCTCCGCGCCGCCGGCACCGCGATCGGCCATCTCGGCGGCGACCTGCGCCAGGATCCCCTCGACCATGCTGGCCCCCCAGCTGTCGATGACGTGGATCTCGCGTTCCGGCATGGCGTCCCGGGCCATCTCGGCGCTCTTCAGGGTCGCCGACAGCGTGCCCGCGACGGTGACACAGACGACCGCCTCGGCGCCGTCGCGGAAGGACCGCTCGAAGGCGGCCTGGAACGTCCCCGCGCTCGCAGCGGCGGTCCGCGGGAACGCCGTCCCGGGCGTGCTGAACTTGTCCCAGAACTCCTGCGCGGAGAGGTTGACGCAGGCCAGGAACTCCTCCTCGCCGAAGGTCGCGATCAGCGGTATGAGCTCGATCCCGGCCGCGGCGGCAGCCGCGGGGTCCAGGTCGGACGCGGTGTCGGTGACGATCGCGACGCGTCGCATGCGCTCCTCCGGCGGGAACTACCCGGGATGATACCGGGGGCCGGGCGTTGTGGACGCGACGGCCGGACTGCCGGTGCGGACGACGAGCGCCCGGTGCGGACGACGAGCGCCCGGTGCCGCCGATCGGCCTCTCAGACCCGCTCGAACGCCATCGCGACCGAGCCGCCGCCGCCCAGGCAGAGGGTCGCCAGTCCGTATCGGCCGACACGCCGGCGGAGCTCGTGCAGCAGGGTCGCGACGATGCGGGCGCCACTGGCGCCGATCGGGTGCCCGAGCGCGATGGCCCCGCCGTTGACGTTCACCTTCGACCAGTCGAAGCCCAGCTCGCGCCCGTCCGCCAGGACCTGGGCCGCGAACGCCTCGTTGATCTCGACCAGGTCGAACGCCTCGATCGGGAGCTCCACGCGATCCAGCAGGCGCCGGACGCCGGCGACGGGAGCAAGGAAGAGCCACTTCGGCTGGACCTCGGCCTGTGCGTACCCGACGATCCGCGCCAGCGGGGTCAGCCCGTACCGTTCGACCGCCCGCTCGCTGGCGACCACGGTGGCGGCCGCGCCGTCGGTGATGCCCGGCGCGTTCCCGGCGGTGACGGAGCCCACGCCGTCCGCCGGGGCGTCCTCCCCGGTCGGCAGGTCGAAGGCGGGCCGCAGCCGCGCGAGCGCCTCCAGGGTCGTGTCGCGCCGGGGCGCCTCGTCGGTCGTGAAGAGCGCCTCCTCGCGTCCCCGCCGGATCGGCACCGGGACCAGCTCGTCCTCGAAGCGTCCCGCGTCGATGGCGGCGATCGCCTTCCGATGGCTCTCCAGGGCGAACCGGTCCTGGTCCTCGCGGCTGACACCCGAATGCGCCGCAACGCGCTCGGCGTGCGTCCCCATGTGGCACGCCTCGATCGAGCACCACAGGCCATCGGACACCGTCGCGTCGAGGATCTCGCCGGTCCCCAGGCGGTAGCCGAAGCGCGCCTTCGGGAGCAGGTACGGGGCCTGGTTCATGCTCTCCATGCCGCCCGCCACCACGACCTCGGCGTCGCCCGCCCGGATCTCGGCCGCCGCCAGCATGATCGACTTCATGGCGGAACCACACACGCGGTTGATGGTGGTCGCGCTGGTGCCGTCCGGCAGGCCGGCCTTCAGCGCCGCCTGGCGCGCCGGCGCCTGTCCGGCACCGGCCTGGAGCACCTGCCCCATCAGCACCTCCTCGACCGACTCGGGAGAGACCCCCGCGCGCGCGACGGCGGCACGGATGGCGATCCCGCCGAGCACGGTGGCTGGCACGTCCGCGAGGCTGCCGGCGAACCGGCCGATGGGCGTGCGCACGGCGG
>DAIDTV010000056.1:8562-8853 GCA_027457005.1 Chloroflexota bacterium | reverse complement strand
CACCGATGCGCCGCCCGGTGTGGCGGCACTGCCGGAGTCGGTACGGGTCCGCGTCCCGGCGCGGCCGGGCGCCAACCTGCGGCGAGCCGGGGAGGACGTCCGGCTGGGAGAGACCGTCCTGCCCGCCGGCCGGGTCCTCGGGCCTGCAGGAGTGGCGCTCGCGGTGGCAAGTGGCGCGGCACGCGTCGCCGTGATCCGGCGGCCGCGGGTCGGCGTGCTCGCGACCGGCGACGAGCTCACGCCCGCCGGGCAGCCGCTGGGCGGCGGCCGCATCCACGACAGCAACACGCC
>DAIDTV010000056.1:5671-8552 GCA_027457005.1 Chloroflexota bacterium | reverse complement strand
TCCTTGACGTGGTGGTGCTAAGCGGCGGCGTGTCGGTGGGCGCGCACGACCACGTCAAGGACGCGTTCGAGACGCTCGGCGAGGTCGCCTTCTGGCGCGTGGCGGTCCAGCCGGGCAAGCCGCTGGCGTTCGGGTGGACCACGGCAGGACGTGCCGGCGATGTCTCCGATCCCGGGCGTCCGGTCGCGCTCTTCGGCCTCCCGGGCAACCCGGTCAGCGCGTTCGTCACGTTCGAGCTGTTCGTCCGTCCGTTCCTGCTGACCCTGGGCGGCCGGGGTGCGGATGCGGGGCGGCCCCGCGTGCGGGCCGCGCTCGCGGAACCGGTGACCAAGGCGCCGGGGCGGCGTGCGTTCCTGCGAGTCCGGCTGGAGCCCGATCCGGCCCTGCCCGGGCACCTGCTGGCGCGCCCCGCGGGAGGGCAGGGGTCCCACATGCTTTCCGGGCTCGCGGCGGCGGACGGCCTCGCGGTGATCCCCGAGGAGGTGCCGGGGCTCCCGGCAGGAAGCGAGGTCGAGGTGTGGGAGCTGGAGGACGAGGGTGGGTGATGATGCGAAGCCGAGGGGCCACGATGAGTCGCCGCGGGGTGGTGCGATGAACGATCCCGGTGCGCCGCGCAACGTCCGTCGCCGGCTCACCCATGTCGACCGGTCGGGCCGCCCGCGCATGGTCGACGTCAGCGCGAAGCCCCCCACCGTCCGCCGGGCGATCGCGGAGGCCGAGGTGAGCGTGTCGCAGGACACGCTGAGCCTGGTGATCGACGGAGACGTGCCCAAGGGCGACGTGTTCACCGTCGCCGAGCTGGCCGGCGTGATGGGGGGGAAGCGCACGTCCGACCTGATCCCGCTCTGCCACCCGATCCCGCTGACCGACCTGGTGGTCGAGGTCACGCCGGACCGCGCCGCGTCCACCCTCCGCGTGCGGGCCACCGCCGCCACCATCGCCCAGACCGGTGTCGAGATGGAGGCGCTGACGGCGGCGTCGGTCGCGGCGCTGACGGTCTATGACATGCTGAAGGGCGTTGATCGCGGCGCCGAGATCCGGCACATCCGGCTGCTCGAGAAGTCCGGCGGGGCGTCCGGCGAGTGGCACCGGCCCGTCGGACCGGCAGGCCCGGAACCCACCGGCGGTGGCTGTCTGCCCCCCGGCACGCGCGGCCCGCGCCGGACCACCCGCCGGGACGCGCGATGAGCGCTCCCTCTGCCCGCACGCCACGGGGCGCCTGACGTGGCCCGTGCCCACGTCCTGACGGTGAGCGACCGATCGGCGCGCGGGGAACGCGCCGACGAGACGGGCCCGCGCCTCGTGGCGCGACTGCGCGAGCTCGGCCACGAGCCGGATCTCGGGCTGGTCCCGGACGATGCCACCCGGATCTCGGATGCGGTGCGGACCGCCGCGGCCGGCCATGCGCTGGTCGTGGTGGCCGGCGGAACGGGGCTCGGGCCGCGCGACGTGACCCCCCAGGCCGTCCGGCCGATCCTCGACTACGAGGTGCCCGGACTGGGCGAGCTCATGCGATCCACGGGGTCGCGCTCGACGCCGCTGGCGGCGCTCTCGCGCTCGCTCGGTGGGGTCGTGGGGCGCGCCCGCGTCCTCGTGGTGCCCGGCAGTCCCAGGGGGGCGCTGGAGTCGCTCGACGCGGTCGCGCCGCTCATCCCGCACGCGCTCGAGGTGCTGGCCGGCGGCGACCATCCCATCGGCGAGGAGGGCACGCCATGACCTCGGAGGTTCCCCTCTACCCGCTCGCCCCCCTCGTCTTCCTGGTCGCCGTGCTGGTGTTCGCGCTGCGGATGGCGCGGCACCTGCGCGTGTTCGCCGCCGCGCGGCCCTCGTCGGTCGTCGATCGGCCCGGGCAGCGCCTGCGGTCGCTGGGCGTATACGCGATCGCGCAGGTCCGCATGTTCCGGGAGATCCGGGCGGGGACCATGCACGCCGCGATCTTCTGGGGGTTCGTGCTCCTGACCGTGGGCACGGCCAACCGCGTGTCCGGCGGCATCGTGCAGGCGGTCCTGGCCTGGCCCGTGGACGGCTGGGTGTGGCGCGCCGTCCTGGCGGTGGGCAACGTCCTTGCCGTTGCCGTGCTCGTGGCGGTGCTGTACGCGGCGTTCCGCCGGGTGGTGACGCGGCCGGCCCGGATCACGCTGTCGCGGGACGCCCTCCTCGTCCTGGTGATGATCGGCGGGATCGTCGCCACGGAGCTGATCGCCGAGGCGTTCAGGCTCGCGCGCTACGGCGACCCGTACGCGCCCGCGGAGATCGTCTCCCGGCCCCTCGGGCAGCTGATCGCGAGCCCGCTGGCGCCGGCCGCGCAGGAGGCAGTTTTCGCGGTGGCGTGGTGGGCCAACATCCTCCTCGTCTCGGCCTTCCTGGCGTACCTGCCCGGCTCCAAGCACCTCCACATGGCCACCGCCTTCTTCAACACCGCCTTCCGGAAGCTCCGTCCCCGCGGTGAGCTCCCGTCCATGGACCTGGAGGCGGAGACCGGGACGTTCGGCGTGCGGGCAGTGGTGGACCTCGGCTGGAAGGATCTGCTCGACGCCTTCACCTGCACCGAGTGCGGACGATGCCAGTCGCAGTGCCCGGCCTGGGCCACGGGCAAACCGCTCAACCCCAAGACGTTCGTGATGGGACTCCGCCAGATGGCCATCGACGCCGAGGCCGGAGTGCCCCTGGTGCCGGGCCTGCGCCGGGTCCCGTGGATCCGCCCCTCCGACGCTCCCGGCATGCCCGCCGCGGGTCCCGGGGGCGATGGCGCCGCGCGTGCCGCCGCCCTGGCCCGCCCGGTGGTGGACGCGGCCATTCCGTACGACGCGGTGTGGGACTGCGTGACCTGCGGCGCCTGCGTCGAGGCGTGCCCGGTCACCATCGAGCACGTCGACAAGAT
>DAIDTV010000056.1:0-5661 GCA_027457005.1 Chloroflexota bacterium | reverse complement strand
CGAGGAGAGCCGGTTCCCGCAGGAGATCACGGTCGCGTTCACCAACATGGAGCGTCACGGCAACCCGTGGGGCCAGCCTCGCAGCGCCAGGCTCGACTGGGCGAAGGGATTGCCGTTCGAGGTCCCCGTGGCGGCCGACCTTGCCGCCCGGCAGAGCGCCGGCGGCGTGCACGACGGCACCTCCCCGGGGTTCGACGTGCTGTACTGGGTCGGATGCGCGGCCGCGTTCGACGACCGGAACCGCCGGGTGGCTCGCGCGCTGGTCACCTGTCTGCATGCCGCGGGCGTCCGGTTCGCGGTGCTCGGCCAGGAGGAGAGCTGCTCCGGCGACCCGGCCCGCCGCATGGGCAACGAGTATCTCTACCAGACGCTCGCACAGGCGAACGTCGAGACGCTCGATCGCTACCACCCGCCCCTGGTCCTCACCACCTGCCCCCATTGCTTCAACACGCTGGCCAACGAGTACCCGCAGTTCGGCGGCCGGTACGAGGTGGTGCATCACAGCGCCTACCTGGCGCGCCTGGTGGCCGAGGGGCGGCTCCGGACCGGGACCGGTACAACCGGGACCGCGGCCGGCGCGGCGCCGACCGGCGGCGGCGCAGGCGGGTCCGGGGCCGGCAGGGCGGCGTCCCCGCCGCCGGCCGAACCGGGCGATGAGGGCGTGACAGGCGGCCACGCGGGCGACCTGGTGCCCGGCGGGCTTCGCGCCGTCACCTACCACGACTCCTGCTATCTCACGCGGTACAACGGGGTGGTGGAGGAACCGCGGGCGGTCCTCGCGGCGGTGCCCGGCCTCGAACTGCGCGAGATGGAGCGTCACGGGCGCCAGAGCTTCTGCTGTGGCGCGGGTGGCGGCCGGATGTGGATGGAGGAGCGCCGCGGGATCCGGATCAACGCGGAACGGACGCGGCAGGCGCTCGAGACGGGCGCGGACGCGGTTGCCACCGCCTGCCCGTTCTGCCTGGTGATGATGCGCGACGGGATCGCCGACGCGGCAGGCGCGGGCACGGGCCGCGAGGACGTGCAGACGATCGACATCGCCGAGCTGCTGGCGGCCAGCCTGCCGACCGCCCCGGCCGCTCCCCCGCCATCCGGCGCGATCCCGGCTCAGTTCCCGGTGGGCATGCACGGACAGGAGGGCATCGGGCCATGAACAGCCGCCTGACCCAGGAGCAGATCGAGCTGCGGGACGCCGTGCGCGAGCTGGCCCGGGAGCGGATCGCCCCGCGGGCCGCGGAGATCGACCAGGCCGGCGTGTTCCCGCGGGACATCGTCGAGCTGTTCGCCAAGCACGACGTGTTCGCGCTGATCTATCCGCCGGAACACGGCGGGCTGGGGGGCACGCTCCTCACCAACTGCCTGATGATCGAGGAGGTCAGCCGGGTCTGTGCCACCAGCGGGCTGATCCTCGCGGTGCAGGCCCTCGGATCGCTGCCGCTGCAGCTGGCCGGCAACGACGAGCAGAAGCGGCGCTGGATCCCGGGGCTGGCGAACGGCCAGCTGCTCAACGCCTTCGCTCTCACGGAGGCGGGCGCAGGGTCCGATTCCGCCGGTATCCGCACGCGAGCCGTGCGCGACGGCGACGGCTGGCGGATCGACGGCACCAAGCGGTTCATCAGCCACGGCAGCGAGGCCGACCTGGTGGCCGTGCTTGCCGTGACGGACCCGGAGGCGGGACGCCACCGGGACCTGAGCTTCTTCTACGTCGAGCGGGGGATGGCCGGGTTCCAGGTCGCGCGCCTGGAACACAAGATGGGGATCCGCGGCTCACCCACCGCCGAGCTGGTGTTCGACGGCGTGCGCGTCCCCGATGCCAACCGCGTGGGGGAGGTGGGCGAGGGGTTCCGGATCGCCATGCAGACGCTGAACCGCAGCCGGCCGGGCGTGGCCGCCCAGGCGGTCGGGATCGCGCAGGGCGCGCTGGACGTCGCGGTCGACTACGCGCGCCAGCGCGTGCAGTTCGGCAAGCCCATCGGCGAACACCAGATGGTGCAGGCCATGCTGGCCGACATGGCGACGCGGACCGAGGCGGCCCGCCAACTCCTTTACGAGGCCTGCGAGCGGATCGAGGGGGGCGCAGCCGACGCCGCCCGCTGGGCCGCCATGTGTAAACTCTTCGCGGGCGACACCGCGATGGCGGTGACGACCGACGCGGTGCAGGTGCTGGGGGGGTACGGTTACATCACGGAGTACCCGGTCGAGCGGATGATGCGGGACGCCAAGATCACCCAGCTCTACGAGGGAACCCAGCAGATCCAGCGGCTCGTCATCGCCCGCGCGCTCCTGTCGACGCAATGAGCGGCGCAATCGACGAGCCCTCCGCCGGGAACCGGCACCCGCTCGCACGGCCGGCCGAGGGGAGGTAGTTGTGCAGATCGTCGTGCTGCTCAAGGCGGTGCCGGTCGTCGGCAACGAGCGGCTGGTCGACGGCTGGAGCGTCGATCGCTCCTCGGGCCTCGAGGCGAACGGCAACGACGAGTACGTGCTGGAGGCGGCGCTCAAGCTGGTGGAGGCGCACGGCGGCGAGGTCGTGACGCTGACCATGGGTCCCGCGTCCTCGGTCGAGGCGATCCGCAAGGCGCTCGCCATGGGCGCGGCCCGTGCCGTGCAGGTGGTGGACGACGCGCTGGCCGGCTCGGACGCCCTCGCCACGGGGCGCGTGCTTGCGGCGGCCCTTGGCCGCCTGGAGTACGACCTGGCGGTGGCCGGGGCGGACACATCCGACGGGCAGGGCGGCGTGGTGGGCGCGGCCGTGGCGACCCGGCTCGGCCTGCCGTACCTGTCCTACGCGGCCTCCATCGAGCCCGACCCCGCCGCGGGCGTGGTCCGCGTCCGGCGCATCAGCCCCACCGGGTACGACGTCATCGAGGCTCGCATGCCGGCGTTCATCGCGGGCACCCAGCTCCTCGGCGAGCCGCGCTACCCGTCGTTGCGCGGCATCATGCAGGCGCGGTCCAAGCCGATCGCGACGTGGTCGCTGGCAGACCTCGGAATCGACCCCGCGAGCGTGGGGTCGGCCGCTTCGCGCACCGCCGTGCACGAGGCGACGCCGCCGCCCCAGCGAGCCGGCGCGACCATCGTGAGGGACGCGCCCGACGCGGCGGTCGAGCGGATCGTGGAGTTCCTGGCTTCCCGGAGGCTGATCTGATGTCCGGCGCGATCTGGGCGATCGGCGAGGTCGCGGGCGGCGCCCCGACCCGACTCACGCGCGAGCTTGCGACGCTCGCCCGGGCCCTGGGGGACGCGGCCGGGCGCCCCGCGGCGTCGGTCCTGGTGGGGCCGGAGGCGCTGGCGGCCGCGCCGGCACTGGCCGAGCACGGACCCGACGTGATCGCCGTGCAGGTTGACGCCAGCGACCGGCCGATCGCCGCGGTCATCGCCGAGCACGTCGCCACACTCGTGCGGGAGCGCGAACCGGCGTACCTGCTGCTCGGTTTCACCGACGACGGCCGCGATGTGGCGGGCATCCTGCAGGCACTTCTCGAGTGGGGCGTGCTGGCGAACTCGTCCGGGGTCGGGTGGGCCGGCACCGGGCCGCTGGCCGAGATGAGCGTGTTCGGCGGCCGGCTTCTGACCAGGAGCCAGTTCTCGGAAGACCGCGGGCTGGTGATCGTGCGGCCCAGCGCCGTCGCCGCCGAGACCGCGCCGGCTCCCGGCAGGGTCGAGCAGGTGGAGGTCGCGCCCGCCGCCGACCTGCCGGCGGTGAGGATCGTGGACCGGATCACGGAGGCCTCCGAGGTCGTCTCGATCGAAGAGGCCACCACGATCGTCGCGGGCGGCCGCGGAGTCGGCGGGCCGGAGGGGTTCGGCATCGTGGAGGAGCTCGCGGATGTCCTGGGCGGAGCCGTGGGAGCGACGCGAGCGGTGGTGGATGCCGGATGGATCGGCTACGCGCACCAGATCGGGCAGACCGGCAAGAGCGTGAAGCCGCAGCTCTACCTCGCCGCCGGGATCAGCGGGGCGATCCAGCACAAGGTCGGGATGCAGACGTCGGGCACCATCGTGGCGATCAACCGTGACCCCGACGCGCCGATCGCCGAGTTCGCCGACCTGATGGTGGTGGGCGATCTCTTCGAGATCCTGCCGCGCCTGTCGGCGGCAGTGCGCGCGCGGCGCGGCTGACCCGGGGCACGGGGGTGGACCTCGCCGTCGTCCTGCCGCTGCTGCTCGCGGCGCTCGTGGCCGCCGCGCTGGCGCTGTTCCTCCAGCGCGCCTCGGGAGCGCTGCGGGCCACGCGGAAGGTGGAGCGCTTCCAGCACGAGGCGGCCGCTCTCGGCGTCCGCCTCGACGAGAGGCTCGCCCTCGTGATCACCCAGGTCGACGCGGTACGCCGGCACGAGGCGGATGCGAGCGGGATCCTCGACGACCTGGCCGCGACCACTGCCGCGCTGGACGAAGGCCTCTCGGCCGCGCAGGGCCTCGACGCCCCGGCGCTGTACGAGGCGAGCCGCGCGGGGATCGTGTCCGAGATCGGCCACGCCCAGCGCGCGCTGGACATGGTGCGGCATGGCTGCGAGCTCGCCGCCGGGCCCCGCGCGAGGATGCGCAGCACGGAGGCGCAGATCGCCGTCAAGCGCGGTTACCTCAACCTCCTGCACGCCCGGGAAGCCCTGGCGACGCACGTCGCGGACCTGGCGGCCGCGAGGGATCCCGCGCAGTCCGCCTGGCGCACCTTCCGCGTCTAGCGACCGGACATCGGTGGCCCCCCGCCGATCTCCGGTGGTACGCTCGTTGACCCGACACCGGTGGTCGTGTCGGACGCGCGAATCGAGGTCCCCATGCGCTGCCCGGCCTGTGGCGAACGCGACACCCGCGTGATCGACTCGCGCGACCTCGATGAGGGCGGCACCATCCGCCGCCGTCGCGAGTGCGTGCGCTGCGGCACCCGGTTCACCACCTACGAGCGGGTCGAGGCGGCGCGGCTGGTGGTGGTCAAGCGGGACGGGAGCCGCGAGGAGTTCGACCGGGAGAAGCTCGCCGCCGGGCTCCAGAAGGCGCTGACCCGCCGTCCGGTCCCCGAGCGGGCGGCGGAGATGGCCGCGGAATCGATCGAGGCCGAGCTGCGTGCGGCCGGCATCGGCGAGGTGCCCTCCCAGCGGATCGGCGCGCTCGCGATGGACCGGCTGCGCGCGCTCGACCAGATCGCGTACATCCGCTTCGCGAGCGTCTACCAGTCGTTCGAGGACATCGAGCAGCTGAAGCGCGAGGTGGACGGCCTGCTCTCGGCACGGGCCGTGGCCAGCCAGTCGGGCAAGGGCTCCTGAACGTGGCCGTCCTGTCGGACCGCGACATCCGCGCGGCGCTCGAGGCGCGCCGGATCCGCATCGACCCGTACGACCCAGAGTGCCTCCAGCCGTCGTCGGTGGATCTGCACCTGGATCGCGAGTTCCGCGTCTTCCGCAGCAGCCGCTACGCGTACATCGACGTGCGGGTGCCGCAACCGGACCTCACCGAGCTCGTCAGCATCGAGGATGACACGCCGTTCATCCTGCATCCGGGCGAGTTCGTGCTGGGCCAGACGCTGGAGTGGGTGGAGCTTCCCGACGACCTGGTCGCGCGCCTGGAAGGCAAGGCGCTTGCGCTCGACACACCCGTCCCCACGCCCGGTGGGTGGCGGACGATGGGTGACCTCGAGCCGGGCGACACGGTGTTCGACTAGAC
>DAIDTV010000055.1:8606-8853 GCA_027457005.1 Chloroflexota bacterium | reverse complement strand
TCCCTGGTCCGTCATGGCGGCAAGCACCTGTCGCAGTTGCTCGGCCCGCATGAACTCGCGGTCCTCGAGCACCCGGCGGCCGGCATCGGTCGCAGTGACGAACACGACCCGGCGGTCCGTCTCGTCGTGAGTACGGCGCACGAGGCCGCGCTCCTCCATGCGGGACACGATCCCGGTGGCGTTCGAGACGGCGACCTCGAGGATGTCGGCCAGCCGGCTCATTGCGAGCGGCCCGCTGGCCTCGAGG
>DAIDTV010000055.1:6197-8596 GCA_027457005.1 Chloroflexota bacterium | reverse complement strand
TGCTGATGTCCTGCCGGCACCAGCGGCGGACGTGGGACGCCCGTTCCCGGGCGACCAGCGCGAGGAGCTCGCTGACGGCAGCGTCGGTGTGGGAGCCGGTAGGAGGAGTGGTGATGGTCGCTTCCATGTTGTGTGACGAATGGTTTAGTGTTCGGCGCTTATTATGGGCGTCCTGAAGGTTATGTCAAGCATAACTGTCGCTGCAGGCCGCAGGGATCGACTAGGCTGCAGGGATCGATGCGGAATGCAGGGCAACGACCGGCTCCTCGCGTCCGCCTCAGTCCAGCGTGACCCGCTGGTGCCAGTGCGGCACCAGGGTATCGAACCCCATGGCGCGAACCCTGGGCTCCAGCGCCTCCTGCGCCTCCGGGTCGCCGTGCACGATGAAGACGTGTCGCGGGAACCCGGCGTCCCCGGGCCGCTTCCCGGCGGCGAAGGTGCTCAGCCAGGCGAGCAGGCCGGCCTCGTCCGCGTGGGCCGAGAAGCCGCTGATGGACCGGACCTGGCACCGCACCACGTGCGTCTCGCCGTCGATTCGGACGCTCTTCGCCCCGGCCTGGAGATGGGCGCCGAGGGTGCCCTCGCCCTGGTAACCCACGAAGAGCAGCACGGCCCGGGGATCGCCCACCAGCTCGCGCAGGTGCCCCAGCACACGGCCGCCGGTGAGCATGCCGTTGGAGGCGACGATCATGTACGGCCGCCGTGCCTTCGAGATGGCCTGCGAATCCTCGAAGTCGTTGGTCACCACCTGCTTCGGGAAGTCGAGCGGCGCCTCGTGGTGCGCCAGCAGGTCGCGCGTCTCCTCGTCCCAGTACTCGCTGTACCGGCGGTAGATGTCGCTCGCGTGCGACGCCATGGGCGAGTCCAGGAAGAGCGGCAGCAGCGGGATGCTCCCCGCGTCCACGAGCCGGTTCAGCTGCCACACGATCTCCTGCGTGCGGCCGATGGCGAACGACGGCACGAGGAGCACCCCATCGTGTTCGGCCACGATGCGGACCGCCTCCGCGAGCAGCCGCACGGCCTCCGCCTGTGGTTCATGCTCGCGGCCCCCGTAGGTCGACTCCACGAAGACGTAGTCCCCCGAGGCGACCGGCGTCGGGTCACGCAGGATCGGGGTGCCGGTCGGGCCGAGGTCGCCAGAGAAGACCAGCGTGCGGGCCGGGTGGTCGGGCCCCGCCTCGACCTCGAGCCGGATGATCGCCGAGCCCAGGATGTGGCCGGCGTCCAGGAAGGTGGCGGCGATCCCGGGCGCGACCTGCACGCGCTGCCCGTAGGCCACGCCACGGAACTGGCCGAGGGCGGTGCGCGCCTGGTGCTGGTCGTAGAGCGGCTCGTCGATCTCAACGTCGACCTGGGCGGGAGCGGTGAGGATCGCGTGCTCGGGGTTGGCGCGGCCCTTCGGTGTCGCGGCAGGAGGCAGCGTTCCGCCGCCGGTGCTCGGATGGATCGCCTGCCCGGATCCCTGCGCGACGGCCGCCGCGGACGCGTCGGGCGGCCGGGCGGGCGTCAATTCGTCCGCCTGCGCGAGCTCGACCTGCGCCTCGATCGCCGCCTCGAGCTCGCGATCCTCCTGGACGGCCTGGTCGGGGTGCCGCTTCGCCCAGCGCGCGTTGCGCTTGGCGAACTCCTCCTGGAGCTTCCCGGAGTCGAGGAGGACGAGGCCCGCGAGCTCCACGGTCCCGCGAGTGGCATAGATCGGGCCCCGGAACCCCTCGGCGACCACGTGCGGGATCAGCCCGCAGTGATCCAGGTGGGCGTGCGTGAGCACGATCGCGTCAAGCGAGGCCGGGTCGTAGGCCAGGGGGACCCGGTTGCGCACCGACTCGTTGGGGCTGCCCTGGAACATCCCGCAGTCGACCAGGATCCGGGCACGGTCGGTGGTCAGCAGGAACTGGGAGCCGGTCACCGTGTTCGCGGCCCCGAGGAAGTGCACGTCCATGACGCGCATCGTGCCACTGCACGCGCCTGCGTGCGCGCCGGACGACGACCGCCGGCCGACACTCGCAGGGCGGCCATGCCGCCGACCGATGCCCTCCGGCCCGTGCCCGCCGCCGGCAGCGGCTACACTCAGCCGAACGTGCCTGACGACCGCCTCAGCCGATCCACGCGATCGGCGCCCACCATGACCGACGGACCCCTTGGCTGACGACGCCGGCGCCCGGTCCCGCGATCCGTTCGCGGCCGGCCCGCTCGACCGGGCGGCTGCCCTGGCGGTGGTCCAGCGCGCCGACGCCCTCGCCGCGCAGGGCGAGTACCAGCAGGCCGCCGGGTTCTACTCCCGCGTGGTGGGTCACGGTGACCCGGATCTCCACGTCGCCGCGCTTCTCGGGCTGGCCGAGTGCCGGTACCGCATGGACGAGGACGACGCCGCGGTCGAGACGTGGCGGCTGGCCACGCAG
>DAIDTV010000055.1:0-6187 GCA_027457005.1 Chloroflexota bacterium | reverse complement strand
GCCGCCGCCAGCGTCCGCCAGGGCGACCTTCGGGGCGCCCTGGACGCCTACCGGCAGGCCGATCGCCGTGCTCCCAAGGAGGCGAAGGCCGAGATCGCCTCGCGGCTCGGCTGGCTGAACAAGGAGCTGGGCAACCAGCGCGCGGCAGGCCGGTACTTCGGCCGCTCCCGGGCCGGCGGCATCGACCAGCCGATCGTCACGTACGGGATCCTGGCCGTCACGATCGCGATCGGGCTCTTCCAGATGGTGGGCGGCGCGCAGGGCGACGCCGTCACCAACCTCCTGATGCTCGACAAGGCGGCGGTGGCGCGCGGGGAATATTGGCGGCTGCTCAGCGTGGTGCTCGTGCATGCCGGGCTCCTCCACCTGGCGTTCAACATGTACGCGCTGTACCTGGTAGGTCCCCTGGTGGAGCGGATCTACGGCCGCTGGCAGTACCTGCTCATGTACGTGCTGTCCGGGATCGCCGGGTCGGTGCTCAGCTACATCTTCCTGGCCGACAACGCGGTCGGCGCGAGCGGGGCGATCTTCGGCCTGTTCGGCGTGGTGTTCATCGCGTTCCGCGTGCACAACCCGCTGCTGGGCCGGGGCGCCGACGCCATCGCCCGCCAGATCGGGTTCCTCATCGTCTTCAACCTGGTGCTCGACCTCGGGCTGATCGGCGGTGGGGTCGGGATCGACATCTTCGCCCACATCGGCGGCCTGATCGCCGGGGTCTGGCTCGGGCTGATCCTGCTGCCCACGGGACTCCGGCTCGCCGACCTGTGGCAGCACCCGGCCGGGGCGCCGGCGGCGACGGTGCCGCTCTCCGGTGCGCTGCGGGTCGGCGGCGTCCTGCTGCTCGTGGCCGTGCTGCTGGTGGGTCTGCAACTCGGCACCACCATCCGGACCGGGGGCGGAACGCTCGGAGCCACGCAGGGTGTCCCGGTGCGGACCGCCCTGGTGCAGGGCCCCGTGGTACAGGCCGCCCCGGCGCGGGCCGCCGCGGTCTTCGTCCCTGCCGCCCGGGCGGCGCCGGGCCCGATCCGGGGACCCGTCGCGCGGGACGCCTGAGCCCGCGGGTCAGCCGGCGACGGGCCCGCGCCTGGCAGGCGGAGCGGGGGCGCGGAGGAGATCCCGGCGCTGCCCGAAGCGGTCGATGATGCGGTAGAAGTTGCGGCGGCTCAGGCGTTCCCGCTCCGGCTCGGACACGCTCGTGTAGCCCCGGTGCGCGTGCCTGATCGCGGGCAGCTCGAGGCGCACGGCCCGGCGGTGCGAACCGCGTTCGCCCCCGTCGCGCAGCACCAGGCTCCACCAGATGTCGAGGTTCCGGTAGAAGCGGAAGTGCTCGTCGAGCGGACCCCGTGCCAGGTAGTCGGCCCGGCGGAAGGCCTGCAGGTAGGCCTCGATGGCATCGACATCGCCCGGCGCTGCATCGTCGAAGTGCCGCAGGTCGCCGGACGCGATGCCCCAGCCGCCCACCACCGCGACCGAAGGATCGCGCAGTGTCTCCACGACCGGGGTGACGATGTCGCCGGTCGGCTCCACGCTCGTGTCGAGCAGGATCACGATCTCGCCCGCGGCCCGGCGGATCCCCGCGTTCTGCGCCGCCGCGTGTCCCAGCGGGGCGCTGGTCCAGACCTGCTCGGGGACGGCGCCGGCAACGGGGTCGGCGCCGCCGGCCGACTCGAGCGCGTTGGCCTGCTCGGGGGTCGGATCGTTGGCCACCACCACCACGTGCGTCCCGGACGGCGCGTGCGTCCGCAGGCCGTCGAGCGCGCGGGCCAGGTCCTCGGGCCAGCGGTCGGCCAGGAGCACCACCGTGGCCACCGCCGACGGCGGGTCGTCCAGCCGCGACGGCACCGAGTCGCTGGAGCCGTACCGGGTGCGACCCGCGACCTCGACGTCGGGAGGATGGGCGGGCTCGAGCCTGAACCGCAGGCCCTGGTCGATGACCTTCCAGCCCGCGGCCTCGATGTCGGCGCGCAGGACGTCGGCCGCATGCCAGTCCCTCGCCGCCCGGGCCTCCGCCCGGCGCCGGGCCAGCGCGTCGATCTCGGGCGGAACGGGGGGCGGGGCGAACGGTCCGGTCATGTCCGCGGCAGTCTAGCCGACACGCCGCCGACTGCCCCGGAGCGGGGCACTTCGCTGCCGGCAGGGGTGCCCACGGGATCGTGCGCGCTCCGCCGTTTGGGTACCCTGTGAGCGGTGCACCGATCGCTCGTCGCCGTCCTGCTCGGCACGTTCACGCTCCGGTTCAGCACCGGGCTGACCGGGGCGCTGCTGATCTACTACCTCGCGGAGTTGCCGCGGCACGGCGGCGCCACCGTCGACCCGACGGTCGTGGGGCTGCTGGCGGCCATGTTCTTCGTGGCCGAGCTGGTCCTGTCGCCGCCGTTCGGCGTCGTGTCGGACCGGCTGGGGCAGCGCCCGGTCATGCAGCTGGGGCCGGGATTCGGCGCCGTGGCGGTGATCCTGACCGGGCTCACCACGAGCATTCCGCTGCTGGGGCTCACCCGCCTCCTGGAAGGTGGATCCAGCGCCGCGAGCGTGCCCTCCATCCTGGGCTACATCGCGCGCGCAACGGCGGGGGACGAGCCGCTACGCGGGCGGGCCGTGGCGCGCTTCGAGCTGGCGACGCTCGCCGGGCTGGGCTCGGGGCTGGTCGCCGCGGGTCCGCTGTATGAGCTGCTCGGGCGCACCGCCTTCTTCCTGAACGCGCTGGTGTATGGCGGGTCGTGGCTCATCTACCGCTTCGGCGTCGAGGAACTCCCCGCCGGCGCGCCGGAGATGGACCCGCCTCGCCGTCCCGGCCTGCGCCGCTACTGGGCGTTGCTGAGGAGCCCGTACGTGTGGCTGCTGGCCCCGACCTGGATCGCGGTCAACGCGGCGATCGGCCTCTGGACCAGCCAGTCGCTGTTCCAGCTGGTCAGGAGCGTCGACTCCCCGATCTCCCGGCACCAGCTCCTGATGGGTGGGTTCACGCCCACCCAGGTCAGCGTCGGGCTGACGATCGGGCTGGCCGTGTTCTTCGCGGGGCTGCTCTACTGGGGCGGCCGGTTCAGGAACCTGCGCCGGACCACCATCATCCTGTACGGCATCCTGGGCGGTGCGGTGTCCATGGGCTGCACGTTCGTCGTGAACCACAGCGGCGGGCAGCCCGTGGCCGTCCTGGCGTCGTTCACGGTCGGGGCCGGGGTCGGCCTGTTCGTGCTGGCCGGCGCCACCCCCGCCGCGCTGGGGCTGCTGGCGGACGTGTCGGAGGCCCACCCACTCGACCGCGGCGCGATCATGGGCCTCTACAGTGTCTTCCTGGCACTGGGCCAGGTGGCCGGGAGCCTGATCGGCGGCCAGGCGGCCCGGTGGCAGGGCATCGACGGGCTGCTCGCGGCGACGCTCGCGCTGCTGGCGGTCGCGCTGATCCCGCTCTGGCGGCTGCGGACGTTCGAGCACCGGCTCGACCCGCGGTCATTCCCCATACAATCGCCGCCATGACGGACGCACGGACGGACGTCCCCACCTTCGGCAGCTTCGTCGGCGGCGAATGGGTGGAGGCTGTCGGCCGCGGCACCTTCGAGTCGCTGGCGGCCTACCAGCTGCTGCGGCACCGGCCGTGGGGCTACGTCCTGAGCGGGACGCTCCTCGTGATGCTCGCCATCGAGACCACGAGCATCGGCGTGGACCAGTGGATGGGCCATGCGGCGGACCCGGCCTCGTCGGTTGCGTCGGACGCCCTCACCCCCGTCTTCGGCGTCCTCACCCTCATCGGGATCGTCGCGCTCGGGCTGTTCCTGCGGCCTGCACGTCGGACGGTGCGGTAGGCGCGCGCTGCGATGCCCCGGGCACTACCGGACGACCTGCGCGAGCAGGCACCGATCAGCGACACGGAAGGCCGGGCCGGCGGGCCGGCGATGAACCCGGCCTGGTCCGCGCTGCCTGGCCGAGCCCGCGCGTTCCGTCTCGCCCACGTGGCCTATGGCGTGGTCGGCATGGCGAGCTTCGGCTGCTTGTGGTGGTGCGCGCTGACCCGGCGGCGGACGAGGGCACTCGGGTTGGTGGTGGGGTTCCTGGTGGTCGAAGGCGTCGCGCTCCTCATCGGCCGCGGCGACTGCCCGTTCGGGCGGTTCCAACGGAACCTCGGCGACCCCGTGCCGATGTTCGAGCTCGTGCTCCCGCCGCGGGCCGCGAAGGCGGCTGTTCCCGCGCTCGCCGCCAGCAGCGTTGCAGGAGTCGTCGTGGCGCTGCTGCGGCCGCCGCGGCCCGCCCGGGGCCGGGCATCACCGCGCGGGTAGTCGCCGGTCATCGTCATCAACGACGCGCGGACCGGCGCGGAACTCCTGCGCGCCACGAACGATGGGCACAGCTTCGCGCCCGTCTGGTCGCCGGCCGGCGACCAGATCGCGTTCCTCCGCGTCGACGGGTTGAGCATCGACCTGTGGGTCGACACGCTGGCAGGTTGCGGGGCGCTCGTTCAGCGTCACCGCGACGGAGCCACTGACGAGCCAGAGTGCGCTGGACGGGACGTCCCGTCCAGCCTGGTTCGTCCCCGCATCCGAGCTCCCCGCGGCGAGCCCGTCGGCATCGGTGCCGCCGACCAGTCCGGGGTCGAGCGTCGGCGTCCCCGCGGGGTCCGCGGCTCCCTGAGCGTCCCCTCGATCTGGCTGGGCCGCAGCGGCAGCATCGGCTGGGCCCGAGCGAGCGTTGGCAGCTCGGCGGGTCGCATGCCCCAGGCCCCAGATTGCCGCCTCTTACTCGTCCTGCCACCCGGGTATGAACCTGGAGTCCGCTACCGTCCACATCCAGAGGGTGGTCCGCTCCGTGCGTGGCCAGGGACCGCCGGCGCGAAAGGACGAGATGGGTCAGGGCTCGCGTGCGCCTGCGGCAGGCGGCCCGCGGTGGAGCGACGGCGCGGGCAGGACCGCCGGCGCTCCCGTGCGACCATGACGCCCGGGATGCGGGGACAGACGCCCGTGCGGGCCATGCGCTCCTGGGTGCCGATACCGCTCACCATCGCACTCGTCTCGCGGGCATATTCGGCCGTCCTGGTGGAGCTGGCCAACCTGCTGAGCCATCCGCACCGCCTGAACCCGTTCGCGGCCTGGGACGCCGGCTGGTACCTGCAGGTGGCCAAGAGCGGATACCACGCGACGCCGGTCACGCTCAGCGCAACCAACGTGCACTACGACTTTGCGTTCTTCCCGCTCTGGCCCATCGCCATCCGGCTCTCGACGTTGGGGGTGTTCCCCGCCGCGGCCAGCGCGGCGCTGCTCGCCAATCTGCTGTTCATCGCGGCGGCGGTGCTCGCGTGGAAGGTCCTGGCGGATCGCTTCTCGCCCGCCCTCGCCACCGGCGCCGTCGCACTGCTGGCCTTCTCACCGCCCGCCTACGTGTTCTCCCTGGCCTACTCCGAGCCGCTCTTCCTGCTGCTCGCGGCGGGGTACTTCCTGGCCCGGCGCCACCCCGTCCGGCGGGGCCTGCTCGCCGCGCTTGCGATGGCCGCCCGTATCGCCGGGGCCGCCGTGGTCGCGTCCGCCGCCGTGGACGCGCTCCTGGCGCGCGGCCGCGAGCGCCGCGCCGCACTGCTGACCGTGGTACTCGGCGCCGCCGCCTTCGCGGCCTGGTGGGGCTTCATCGCGGTCCTCGTGCACGACCCCCTGGGCTTCCTCCACGGGTCCCCCAGCTGGGGCCGCTCGAGCGGTCTCGTGCAGCTCCTCGACCTGGTGCGCCACCACGATCCGCGCCGGCTGGCCGCGGTTGGGTTCACCCTGGTCGTCAGCGCCGGCGGGCTGGTCATCCTGCGGCGCGACCGCGAGCTCGGCGTGTACGCCCTGGCGGCGCTCGCCCTGGGCCTGCTACCGGGCGGGCTCATCAGCTCCATGCCCCGCTACGCCCTGATGGCCTTCCCGGCCTTCGCCGGCCTGGCCGAACGCCTCGGTCGGCGGGGCGTGCTGCTGCTCACTCTCGCCTTCGCGCTCGCCCAGTGGTTCTTCGTGACCTGGGCGTTCGTGTACCCGCGCGTGCAGCCGCCGTGAGGTCTCCGATGAGCCGACCTCTCGATACCGGTACCACCACCTGCGGCCCGGGATCGCACCTGCCCCAGAAGCGCCGGCAGCGCACCGGACACCCTCATCATGCCGCACGTGCGTAGTCTCGGCCGGGGGCTTGGCCTGGTGGCGCTCGCCGCTGTCGCCGCGCTGACGGCGATGCT
>DAIDTV010000054.1 GCA_027457005.1 Chloroflexota bacterium | reverse complement strand
AGCCGGGCGGCCCGCCCCGGCCGCGCCGTCGCCACCAGCTGCTCGTGCTCGACCCGGACGTTCCGGTGGTGCTGTACCACGGGTACCTGTTCCCGCACCGGGGGATCGAGCGGCTGTTCGAGGCGATGGGCCGCGTTCCCGGCGCGCATCTCGCGGTGATGGGGTTCGGTCCCCGGTTCGACGCGTACCGGGCCCGGGCAGCCAGTCTCACGTACGCCGACCGCGTGCACGTCGTGCCGGGCGTCCCGCCGGACGAGCTGCTCGAATGGGTCGCCTCCGCGGACGTGGCCGCGATGCCCATCGAGGGCAACACGCTCAATCACCGGCTGACCACGCCGAACAAGCTGTTCGAGGCGTTGGCGGCCGGCGTCCCCGTCGTCGCCAGCGACCTGCCGGGCATGGCCGCGATCGTGCGCGAGACGGGCGCCGGCGTGCTGTGCGATCCGGACGATCCGGGCGACGTCGCCCGGGCGATCCTCGCCGTCCTCGATGCGCCCGACGCCGAGCGCTCCGCGTACCGCGCACGGGCCCTCGCGGCCGCGCGGGCGACCCACAACTGGGAGCGCCAGGCGGAGGTCTACCTCGGGGTCGTGCGCAGGATCAGCCGCGGGGGATGAGCCGTCCCACGCGCTGCGCGAGTCGCCGGAGCGTCGCCGGCGATGGCCTCGGGGCGCCACCGGGCCGGCGCGCGCCTGCGCCCGTACGGAGCGACTCCTCCACGCTCCTCGCCCGCGCCACCAGCCGTTCCTCGTCGGTGCCGTCCCCCATCACCCAGGTCACGCGGTAGGGCGCGAAGCCCATCTGCTCCTTGAAGAAGCGCAGCCCGTCGGTGCCGGACGCGTGCAGGTTGTACATGGCGAAGCGCAGCCCGGCGGTCGCCATCAGGTCGCGGACCACCTCCGCCACCAGGAGCGACATGATTCCCGACTTCATGTGCTCGCCGTGGCCCAGGATCGTCGAGAAGAGGCACATCTCCCCGATCACGTAGACCCAGGCGTACGCGTACAGGTGGTCCTCATGGAGTACCCCGTACCGGCGCAGGGCGTGGCGAGGGCAGGGAAAGTCGGGCAGCGGACCCTGCGGCGCCGGGGGCTGCCGATAGGCCTCGGCCATCGGGCGCCCCTGGCGTTCCTCCATGGACGTGTTGATGGCGTAGATGTCGTCGAGGTAGGCGTCGCGGTCGATCGCCGCGACGGCGTAGCCCTCGCGCGCCGCCCGGCGCACCTTCTGGCGCATCCAGTAGGCGTGCGGCGAGCCCCAGTACTCGTCGAACGTGGGCGGCGCGACCAGGATCGAGCAGCCGTCCTCGTAGCGGCCGACCCGCGGATCGCGTGCGCTCGGGGCGGTGAACTGGGCGTAGAACCGGTCGGGGTAGTCGACGCAGTGCGGGTCCGGCGTATCGCCGCGCAGGAAGCTGATCGTCAGGGGCGGATACGGTGTCATCGGGCGTGCCATGCTACCGTACGCCGGCCCTTGCGCGGCCACGGTGACGAGTTCGAGGCGATCGTCCCGCGCGGGAGAGGTGGAGAGTGACGTTCGCCAGGATGCCGCGATGACGCCGGAGGCGAGGGTCCGCGCGGTGGCGCGCTCGGTGCGGAACCGCATCGTCCCGGTGCGCCGGACCGACGGTATCCCCCGCACCCTGATCGCGGACCGACGGCGCGTCCTGGCTCGTCGTCGCGCGTTCGGGCCCGCCGACCTCGAGGCCCTGGACGGGATCCTCCGCAGGGCCGAGGCGGTCGTCCCCGTCAGGGACTACATGGACCTGCCCGCCGCTCAGCGCTCGCCGCGGCTGGTGGTGCTCCGCCACGACACCGACAGCGATATCGACAACTCGGTCCGCTTCGCCGAGTGGGAGGCGGGCCGCGGCTATCGGGCCAGCTACTACGTGCTGCACACGGACTGGTACTACCGCGAGGGGCTCGCCGGGCCGCCGTCGCGGTACGTGCGGCGGGCGCTCGAGCGGATCCAGGCCCTGGGTCACGAGATCGGCCTCCACAACAACGCGATCACCGTTGCGCTGCGCACCGGGCGTGATCCCGCCGAGGTGCTCCGCAGCGAGCTCGGCCACCTGCGCCGCGCCGGCTTCGAGGTGACCGGGACCTCGGCGCACGGCGACGCGCTGTGCCGGGCCTTCGGGTACAACAACGGCGAGGCGTTCGTCGAGGCGCCGCGCCCGCAGAACGGCCCGCCCTCCCGCACGATCGCCGGCTCCGACCCGGTCTCGGGCCGGGCCCTGCGATGCGACCTGCGACCCGTGCCGATGGCGTCCCTGGGGCTCACGTATGAGGCCAACTTCGTCCAGAACCGCTACTACGTGACCGACTCGCACGGGCGCTGGAACCGGCCGCTGGACGTGGCGGCGGAGCAGTTCGAGCGGCACGACGCGTTGCTGAAGCTCCTGGTCCACCCCGCGTGGTGGGCGTTCGCGGGAGAGCCGCTCCTGGCCAGGTCAGCCGCGAGTGCACCTTCGGTGGACGCGCCACCCGCGTGATCCCGAGTGTCCCGCGCCGGGCTACGGCGTCGGCGAAGTCGACGGGGCGGGAGCCGGCTGTGCGGAGGCCCCGCCCGTGAGCGCGGTCAGGGCGTCCAGCGCGTCCTGGACCCGCTGCATCTCCTGGCCGTAGCCCACGAAGTTGCCGCTGGCCTGGTCCGCCTTGGCGGCCGCGAAGTGCGTGTCGATGTACTGGATGAGGCCGGCCGCGTTGGTGGGCAGGCCGCTCGTGGCGCCCGGTGAGGGGCTGGGCGTCGCGGCGGTAGAGCCGCCACCGCCCGTTGCCGTGCCACCCCCCGCGGCCGTCTGGCCGCCGGTTCCGGTGTCGGTGACCACCTCCTGGAGCGCCTGCTGGAGGGTATCGCCCCAGCCGACCGTCTGCGAGGACGCGACCACGACCTTGGTCAGCTGCGGGAACGCCGAACTGTTGGACTGCAGGTAGATCGGCTCGAGGTACACGAACGAGGAGCCCACGGGGATGACCAGCATGCTGCCCCGGATCACCTGCGATCCGCTCTGGTTCCACAGGCTGATCTGCCCGCTGATCACGGGGTCCTGCTCGATGCGGGACTGGACCTGCGTCGGCCCCTGGATGCTGACGTTGGCAGGCAGTTCGTAGACGGCCACCTGGCCGCGTGCCGTCCCATCGTTGCGTGCCGCCACCCAGGCGATCATGTTGGGCCGGGACGCCGGCACCATCGGCTGGACCAGCACGAACTCCGGCCGGCTCTGGCCGGGGAGCCGCATCTCCACGTAGTAGGCCTGCGGCGGCAGCACCTGGGTGGTGCCGACGGTGACCGAGGGGACCGTCCAGAGGTTGTCGCTCTTGTAGAAGCTGGCGACGTCGGTCACGTGGTAGGTGGCGTACATCTGCGTCTGGGCGTTGAACATGCTCTCGGGCGTGCGCAGGTGTGCCTGGAGCCCCGCCGGCATCGCCGAGAGCGGCTCGAACATGGTGGGGAAGATGCCCTCCCAGGCCCGGAGCAGCGGATCGGAGGGGTCCGCCACGTACAGGTGGATGGTGCCGTCGTAGGCGTCGACGGTGATCTTCACGCTGTTGCGGATGTAGTCGTAGGTCGCGGCGAGCGTGGTGTCGGTGTACGAGCTCGCGTCGGGCACGGCACCCGTGATGGTGTACGCGTCCTGCACGTAGACGAGGTGCCCGTTGGGCGCAATCGCCACGTACGGGTCCCCGTCGAGCGCGAGGAACGGGGCGAGCGTGCCCAGCCGATCCGCCAGGCTGCGGTGCAGCAGGAGCTTCGTCTGCGGGGTCACCTGGTCGCTGATCGCCAGGTTGAGGTCGCCCAGGCTCCATGCCCAGAAGAGGCGCTCCGCGGGCGAACCCACCGCCAGCCCCGCGCTCCCGGTGTACCGCGTGTCCACGTCGCTGCCGTTGCCGGTGCTCGACGGGTAGTCGAACTCGGCGCTCCTCGCATCGACCAGCACCCAGCTCGAGGGACGCTGTCCGAAGTAGATGCGCGGCTGCGTGACGACCGGCGCCCCGGGCGACTCGGTCACCGGCAGGTTCTCGATGATCAGGTGGGGCAGGCCGTTCGCGTCGACGGCGTTCACGGGCACCATGGCCAGGCCGTACCCGTGCGTGTAGAGGACGTGGGACGCGATCCACGACGGGTTCGACAGGCCCTTGGAGAGGGCCATCTCCCGCGCGGAGAGCATGACCTCGGTGGGCTGGCCGTTGATCGTGTAGCGGTCGATGTTGACCGACGTGAAGGTGTAGTACTGGCGCACGGTCTGTAGCTGATCGAGAGTTGCCGCCAGGGGTCGGGCGTCCCAGAGCCGCGCGTTGTCGAAGGTGGTCTGGTCGTTGCTCACGTCGGCGGCGGTCAGCCCCGAGTGGACCGTGTCGGACGAGACGCTCCACGTGTCCAGCGCAAAGGCGCGCCTGGTCATGGCGATGTTGTTGGCGATGTACGGTGCCTCGGCCAGGTTCTGGCCGGGCTGCACGACGAGCTTCTGATAGGCCAGGGGGAGCACGGCACCGGCAACCAGGAGGACGAGGTACAGGGCCCCGCCCGCCATCGCCACGCGGCGCGCGAGTCGTCCGTCGCGGACCAGCGCCAGCAGCACCAGGACCACCGCGCCGATCGCCGTCACCGCCGCCGTCAGCGCGGCCAGCGGCAGGCGCACCGCGGCGTCCGTGGCCCCGACGCCCGTGACGAAGCCGTTCTGTGCGTACGAGAGGTCGTACCGGCCCAACCACTGCACGACCGCGACATCGGCCAGCAGCAGCCCGCCCAGCACCGCGAGGTGGAGCAGGGGGCCGCGGCGCGTCCCGTCCGCTCCTCGCACCGCCGCCGCGCCGTACGCGGCACCGGCCAGGAGCAGGCTCGCCAGGAGCAGGCCACCGGCCACCGCGGCCGCCAGGTGCAGCAGCGGCAGGGTGAACATCCACCAGCCCAGGTCCAGGCCGAAGACCGGGTCGACGACCGCCGCCCCCGACCGCGCGTACGGCACGCGGTGCAGCCACAGCGCCACGGTCTGCCACGACCCCGACAGGTAGAAGCCGAGGACCAGGCCGAGCAGGAGGGCCACCAGGACCAGCAACCGGCGGACGGTCCCGCGCGGGAGATTCGCCGCCGCGACGAGCCATGCCTCACCCCGCGCGCTGCCGGGCCGGGCACGGCCGTGTGCCGCCACGTCCGCATCGGTCGGGTCGAGGCCGAGGCGCCAGGCGACGGCCACGTTCGCCAGCAGGATGATCGCGCCGCCGCCCAGCCCGGCGACGAAGAGCGCGACGGAGTACCCGAACTGGTCGGTCCAGGCGGTGCCGAACCCCACGCTCTGGAACCACAGGTAGGCGGCCACCGGCCCGGACAGGAAGTTGAGCACGATCCAGGCGAGCGCGAGCACGACGACCACGGCCACCGCGGCCCGCACCAGGCGCCGGCGTCCCGGGCGACCGGGACCCGTCCCCCGCGGGCGTTTCCCGGCGCCGCGGGTGAGTGCGTCCTGGCCGCGGCTCACCAGCCAGTCGCCGATGCCCTCGAAGCGGGTGTCGTCCGGTGGTCGCTCTGAAGCCATGTCGCGCAGCTACGCTCCTTCCTGGGGACCAGTGCGACACAGTACTCCGATGCCGGAGCCTCCGCCCCGTGCCGTCGGGTCCGGTGCCGTCGGGACGGAGCGACGCGGCCGCGCAGGGCAGGCCTGCCCGGGCCGGGGCGACGTGCCCGGGCAGCCCATGCTACCGTTCCGCCTGCCAATGACGACTCCCGCCCGGGTGGCTCCCGACGCCCGACCCGCCGCGGCCCAACGGCCCCCCGGCTTTCGCGAGCTGTTCATGCGCCTCGACGGCGTCCGACTGGTGATCCGGGGACTCCAGGATCTGCGGACGCGGGGGCGTCTGCTCCAGTACCTGGTGGGGACCGACCTGAAGCGCACCCACGCTGACACCGTCATCGGGCAGCTGTGGTGGCTCATCGATCCCTTCTTCTCGATGGCCATCTATTCGATCCTGGTCACGGTGGTCTTCCAGAGAAGCATCCCCGACGCGCCGCTCTTCCTCTTCGCGGCGATCCTGCCGTGGCAGTGGTTCTCGACGTCCCTGCTGGATGCCACCACGTCGGTGACGGCTCGCGGCAACCTGATCCGCCAGATCCAGTTCCCCAAGCTCGTGCTGCCGGCCGCCTCGACCCTCGCGGGGACGATCACCTTCGGCTTCGGGCTGCTGTCGCTGGCCGTGCTCTACCTCGTGTACCCCGGTCGCCTCAGCCCCTGGCTGCTGACGCTCCCGGCCATCGCCGCCGTGCAGTACGTCTTCACCCTGGCGCTGGCGATCCTCTTCTCCGGCCTCAACGCCTTCTACCGCGACGTGCAGAACCTGCTGCGCCACGTCACCCGCGTGTGGTTCTACATGTCGCCCGCGATCTACGCGGTCAGCGCGCTGAAGGGCAGCATCTTCGGGTACGTGCTCGGCCTCAACCCGTTCACCTACATCCTGACCTCCTACCGCAACGTGGCCTACTACGGCACGTCCCCCGACTGGATCGGGCTCGGCGTCGTGCTCACCGTCTCCCTCGTCCTCCTCGGGTTCTCGATCTGGGTCTTCAAGCGGATCGAGACCGGCTTCGCGAAGATCCTCTGATGCCCGCCACTGGCTACGCGATCGACGTCCGCGACCTCGGGGTCCGCTACAACCTGCACCTGACGCGACGCACCACGATCAAGGGATCCCTTGCCGAATGGGTCGGCCGCCGGCAACGCGACGACCGTTTCTTCTGGGCCCTCCGCCACGTCGACTTCAGGATCGCCCACGGGGAATCGCTCGGCGTGCTCGGTCCCAACGGTGCGGGCAAGAGCACGCTGCTGCTGGCGCTTGCCGGGATCCTGGCCCCGGACGAGGGCTCGATCCGCGTGAGCGGGCGGGTCTCGTCGCTGCTGACGCTGGGTGCCGGGTTCGAGATGGAGGTCTCGGGGCGGGAGAACATCGCGCTGATCGGTGCATTCATGGGAATCCGCCACCGCGTCATGCGCGAGCTGACCCCCTCGATCATCGAGTTCGCGGACATCGGTCCCTTCATCGACGCGCCGGTGCGGACCTACTCCTCCGGGATGCGGGCGCGCCTCGGTTTCTCGATCGCGACCGCCATCGCTCCGGACATCCTGCTGCTCGACGAGGTGCTCGGCACGGGCGACGAGGACTTCCGCGCCAGGAGCCAGCAGCGGATTCGCGACCTCGTCGGCCGGGCGCGGGCGATCGTCCTGGTCACCCACGATCTGAACTCGGTGTCGGAGTACTGCAACCGTGCGATCCTGATGGAGCTCGGGCAGGTGCTCTACGAGGGCGAGCCGCAGGCGACCGTCGAGTTCTACAAGGACCGCGTCCGGAAGCGCAAGGCCCGACTGGCCGAGGAGGAGGCCGCCCGGGAGGCGGCCGGGCTGCCGCCGCCGGTCAGGCTGGACGAGGTCGCCTCCTCGTAGCGCGCCGCCGGCCCGGCTTCACGGAGTGGCTGCGGTAGCATGCCGGCCGTGACCTCCGCCGGCGCGCATCCCCGGATCCTGATCGTCACGCATTCCTACTACGAGGAGGACCCCCGGGTCCGGCGGCAGGCGGAGGCACTCGTCGCCGCGGGGCTGCCGGTCGACGTGCTGGGGCTGCGGAAGCCCGGAGCGTCCGCGTGCGAGGGGCTCGACGGCGTCCAGGTCCACCGGCTGTCAGTGCAGCGACACCAGGGTGCCGGGATCGGGACCTACCTGGCCGAGTACGCGGCCTTCTTCGCCCGCTCGACGGTGGCGGCCGCGAGGCTGCACGCGCGGCGGCGGTATGCGCTGGCCCAGGTCGCCACGCTGCCGGACCCCCTCGTCTTCGCCACGGTCCCGCTGCGGCTGGACGGCGTCCCGGTGATCCTCGACCTGCACGAGGCCATGCCGGAGTTCTTCAGGAGCCGCTTCCCGGCGGCGTCCCGCGGCCTGGTGCGGGCCGGGCTCCTCGCTGCGGAGCGGGCGTCGATCGGCTTCGCGACGCACGTCATGACGGTCAACGACGCGCTGGGAGACCGGCTCGTGTCGCTGGGCGTTCCCGCGCCGAAGGTCACCGTGGTCCTGAACAGCCCGCGGGCCGACCGGTTCGACCCGTCCGCGCATCCCGATCGCGGGTTCATGGCCGACGGGCGGCTGCGGCTGGTCTACGCGGGGGCGCTGACCCCCCTCTACCAGCTCGACGTGGTGATCCGGGCGATGGCGCAGCTGGCGCGGGGCGACACCGACACGGCGCCGCTGGACGTCACGCTCGACCTGTACGGGCGTGGCGACGCGGAACCGCTGTTGCACGCGCTCGCGGCCGAACTGGGGATCGCAGAGCGGGTCCGCTTCCACGGCCGGATCCCGGTCGAGGAGGTGGCCGGCCGGATCGCCGACGCCGACGTGGGGCTGGCACCCACGCGCCGGGACGCGTTCACGGACTTCAGCCTCTCCACGAAGATCTTCGAGTACGCGGCGATGGGGAAGCCGGTCGTCGCGTCCCGGCTGCCGACCGTCGAGCGGTACTTCGGCGAGGAGGCGCTCGCCTACTTCGAGCCGGGGGACCCGGTGTCACTGGCACACGCGGTGACCCGGCTGGCGGCCGATCCGGCCGGGCGGGCGGCGACGATCGCGTCGGCAGGTGCGCGCGTCCGGGCGCTCTCGTGGGAGCGCGAGGCCGAACGGTACGTGGCCCTGGTCCGGGAACTCGCGCGGGCCTGACCCGGCCGAGGGCCTGCGGCGCCCTCGGGACTCAGCGGCGCCCTCGGGGCTCAGCGGTGGCCGCGAGGCCGGCGGCCCACCGATCGGCGAGCCAGCGAACCCCTCCGGGCGCGAGTCGCGCGACACCCGAGTCGATCGCCGGTCCCGCCGCCAGCATGTCGTACCCGTCGATGCACAGGAGATCCGGGGGCGAGCTCGCCTCGAGGCTCACCGCGGAGCCCGGGTCGCCTCCCGCCACGGAC
>DAIDTV010000053.1 GCA_027457005.1 Chloroflexota bacterium | reverse complement strand
CCACCGGTGGCTCGCTGCTGGCGATGCTGCCCCCGATCGAGGCGGCCGGGGCCGAGCTCGCGCTGGCGGCGGTCCTGGTGGACCGCTCCGGGGGCCTCCGGAGCGTGACGTCCCCCGTGAGCGGCCACGCATACCCGGCCGCGGCGCTCTGGACGCTCGAGCTTCCCACGTACGAGCCCGGCGCCGCCACCTGCCCGGGCTGCGCCGCGGGGGTGCCGCTGGAAGTGCCGGGATCGAGCGGGACGGCCCCGCACGCGACAATCGCCTCCCTGGCGGAAGGCGCCGGTCGGGCTGGTGGCGCGGGCATGCCGCCCGCGGCGGCATCCGACTCGCGGGCGGCCGGCAAGCCGGGGTCGCTGGGTCCGTCGGCCTGATCGCAAGCCGGTCGCCCTGATCGCACGCCGGTCGGCCTGATCGCAAGCCGGTCGCCCTGATCGCACGCCACGGCGCGACCTGCGACCCGTGCGCGGACGCTATCGGCGACGATCGGCCTGGAAAGAGCCGCCGGTCGGCCCTTGACAGCGGGTGGGCTACAATCGCGGCCACAGCGTCCCGCCGCGTCCCGGCCCCTTCCCCGCACGGTCCCCGCACGGTCCAGCTTCCAGTCGATCGATCGCTTCGAGGTCACGCAGCGCACATGACGCGCTTCCAGAGGCTCGCCCTCATCACCGCGGTCGCCACCTACATCCTGGTCGTGATCGGCGCCATCGTGCGCGGCACCGGTTCGGGCATGGGCTGCCCCGACTGGCCGCTGTGCCACGGCCAGCTCATTCCCTCCACCACCGACTACCACCCCTGGCTGGAGTGGTTCCACCGCTTCATCGCGATGATCATCGGGTTCCTCGCGCTCGGCGTGGCCGTCCTCGCCTGGCGCGGCTACCGGAAGCGCCGCTCGATCCTCTGGCCCTCGCTGATCGCCCTCGTGGTGGTGATGGTCCAGGCCGCGCTGGGCGCCATCACGGTCGCCGAGAACAACGCGGGCGACACGGTGACCGCGCACCTCGCCACCGCCATGATCCTGCTGGGCATCCTCGTCTACGTCGCGATCCGCGCGCGCTACCCGGATGAGCTTCCGGTCCGGGGCGCCAGCCAGCGCTTCACGCTGCTCGCCGCCCTCGCGGCTGCGAGCATCTACGCACTATTGCTCTTCGGGTCGCACGTCACCGCGACCGGCGCGGCGCTCATCTTCCCCAACTGGCCGCTCTTCAACGGCTCCCTGGTCCCCTCCTTCAGCCAGTATCCCGCCGAGGAGATGGCGCAGTTCCTGCACCGCGCGGTGACCGTGGTCGCGGGGATCATCCTGCTGGCCACCGCCTGGGCGGCGATGCGCCAGCCTCGCTCCCGGCGGGGGCCGGTCGTGGCGATGCTCCACACGGCCGTGGCGCTGTTCATCCTGCAGATCTTCGTGGGCGCGGCGCAGATCTTCACCTCGCTGGCCGACTGGGCCGTGGCGCTCCACGTGGCCCTGGCCGCGGCGATCTGGGCGCTGACGCTCGGCGCGGCCGTCCAGAGCTACTACCTCACGCGGCTGGAAGGCCGACCGACGACGCAGACCGGCGGCGAGCCGGTGTCCGGCACGGGCGGCAGCGGGACTCGCGGCGGCGAGCGCACCGACCTCGGTCCCGCCGGGCTGTCGGCATTCGCGGCCGAGGCACCCGCGGCCGAGGCACCCACGGGCTCGCCCCGCGAGGTCGTCACCGACCTCCTCGATCGCGCGCCGTTCACCCCGGCGGAGGCCCCGATCCCGGCCGCGCGGGTCGGGATCGGATGGCGCGCCCGGGTCGGCGCCTACGTGGCACTGACGAAGCCGCGCATCATCGAGCTGCTCCTCGTCACCACGGTCCCGGCCATGGTCCTCGCCACGCGCGACGTCCCCGGGATCCGGGTGGGGTCGTGGATCATGCTGGTGATCGCGACCCTCATCGGCGGCGCCCTGGCCGCGGGCTCCGCGAACGCCATCAACTGCTACATCGACCGCGACATCGACGAGCTCATGACCCGGACCCGCCGGCGTCCGCTCCCCGCCCACACGGTGGATCCCGAGAACGCCCTCGTCTTCGGGCTCGCGCTCGGGGTGGTCTCCTTCGCCTGGCTCACGATCTTCGCGAACCTGCTGGCGGCGTTCCTGGCGCTCCTCGCCATCGCCTTCTACGTCGTCGTGTACACCATGCTCCTCAAGCGCAGCACGCCGCAGAACATCGTGATCGGTGGCGCGGCCGGGGCCCTCCCGCCGGTGATCGGCTGGGCGGCGGTCACCGGCAACGTCGCGCTGCCGGCGCTCTTCCTGTTCCTGATCGTCTTCTACTGGACGCCGCCCCACTTCTGGGCACTGGCGCTGCGGCTCTCGCGTGACTACGAGGCGGCGGGCGTGCCCATGCTCCCGGTGGTGAAGGGCGTGCGCGAGACCAACCGGCAGATCGTGCTGTACACCGTGCTGCTGGTGGTACTGACCCTCGCGTTCGCGGTGGTCGCCGGGATGGGGCTGGTCTACACGGCCGGCGCGGCCGTCCTCGGCGCACTGTTCCTGCGACAGGCCTGGATGCTGTGGCGGGAGGGCACCGGCGCGGGCGCCGTGCGCCTGTATCGCTTCTCGATCACGTACCTCACCGTGCTCTTCGCCCTGATTGCCCTGGACGTCCTGCTCCCGATCGCCCTGTAGGCCGGCGGGCGTCGGGGGGTCGGAGGGCTGAGCCGTGCCACGCCGGGCCATTCGGCCCCTATGCGCAGGGCCGTTTGGCGCCCGTGGGGGGCCGTTTGGGATATGATCGGTGCCCCAGTGGTTTCAGCAGCAGCGCGAGAGGTGTTCCCCTGAGCGTGCAGTTGTCGCCGCGCGTTCGATCGGTCGTCACGGTGGCCGGCCTCGCCGGCGTGGTGCTGCTGCTGGGCGGCTGCAGCGCGCTCTATCCGCCCAACGCGGCGAGCAGCCAGGGCGCCGACATCCGCACCCTCTACAGCATCTTCATGGTGCCCATGATCGCGATCTTCGTGCTGGTGGAGGGGCTGATCGTCTGGTCCGTGCTCCGGTACCGGCGCCGGAAGGGCGACGACGAGCTGCCGGTGCAGACGCACGGCAACAACCTCCTCGAGATCACCTGGACCGTCCTGCCCACGCTGCTGGTGCTGGTCCTCTTCTTCGTCTCCTGGCAGACGCTCAACAAGGTCGACGCCGAGCCGGCGAACCCCGCCGTCACCGTGGACGTCACCGGCTTCCAGTGGCAGTGGACGTTCGCCTACCCCCAGTACAACCTCTCGTACACGGGGATCGGCGACCAGGGGCCCGTGCTGGTCCTGCCGGTCGATGAGGTCATCCACGTCCGCCTGCACTCGAACGACGTCATCCACTCCTTCTACGTCCCCGACTTTCTCTTCAAGCGCGACGTGATCCCGGGCCAGGTCAACAACTTCGACCTGAACCTCAAGGACGCCGGCGTGACCTACACCGGGCAGTGCGCCCAGCTGTGCGGCATGGGCCACTACCAGATGCGGTTCACCGTGCAGACCATGACGCCGGCCGGCTTCCAGGCCTGGGTGCAGACCGAGCAGGCGAAGGCGAAGGCCACGCCCGCCCCGGCCGCCGGCGGCCAGGCCGGCCCGACCCTCCAGCTGAGCGCCAGCAGCACGACCCGCTTCGACGAGTCGACCCTCTCGGCGCCGGCGGGCCAGCCCTTCACGGTCCAGCTCACCAACAAGACCGCCGGTGCGCCGCACAACTTCTCGATCAAGGACGCCTCGGGCAAGGTCCTCTTCACCGGCCTGCCGCTCGCGCAGCCGGGACAGACGGTCAGCTACTCGGTGCCCGCGCTCCCGGCCGGCACGTACACGTTCTTCTGCAGCGTGCATCCCACCAACATGACGGGCACCCTCACGGTCAAGTAGGAGATCGCATGGCGACGACCGTCCTCGCCCCGGGCGCGACACGCACCTACCGGCGCTCGGTCCTGTACGAGTGGCTGACCACCACCGACCACAAGAAGATCGGGATCCTGTACCTGACCAACAGTTTCCTGTTCTTCCTGCTCGCGGGGCTCCTCGCGCTCGTCATCCGGAGCGAGCTCGCCGTGCCCGGCCTGCAGTTCGTGAACTCCAGCACGTACAACCAGCTGTTCACCATGCACGGGACCACCATGATCTTCCTGGTCCTGATGCCCTTCCTGGCCGGCCTCGGCAACTACGCCGTGCCGCTCCAGATCGGCGCGGCGGACATGGCCTTCCCGCGGATCAACGCGCTGTCGTTCTGGATGCTGCCGTTGGGCGGGATCCTGATGTTCAGCGGCTTCTTCTTCGGCGGCGCGGCGGCGGAGGGCTGGACCTCCTACTCGCCGCTGGCGCAGGCGAAGTACTCCGGCAGCGGCACCGACCTCTGGATCGTGGCACTCCTGCTGATCGGCACCAGCTCGATCCTCGGCTCGATCAACTTCCTGGCCACCATCTTCAAGCTCCGCGCGCCGGGCATGACGCTCCTGCGCATGCCGGTGTTCGTGTGGACCGTGATGGTGACCAGCCTGCTGATCCTGCTGGCCACGCCGGTCTTCACCAGCGGCGTCTTCATGCTGTACATCGACCGCAACTTCGGGGGTGCGTTCTTCGACCCCGCGTCGGGCGGGAACCCGATCCTCTGGCAGAACCTCTTCTGGTTCTTCGGCCACCCCGAGGTCTACATCCTGATCCTGCCCGCCATGGGCGTGATCAGCGAGGTGATACCGGTCTTCAGCCGCAAGCCGATCTTCGGGTACAAGGCGTTCATCTTCGCCACGCTGCTGATCGGCGGCCTGGGGTTCAGCGTGTGGGCCCACCACATGTTCACCACCGGCGCGGTGTACCTGCCCTTCTTCAGCCTGACGACGTCGCTGATCGGCGTGCCGACCGGCATCAAGTTCTTCAACTGGATCGCGACCATGTGGCGCGGCAAGATCTCCTTCGCCACCCCCATGCTGTTCGCGGTCGGCTTCCTCTCCACGTTCCTGGTGGGAGGCCTGGACGGCGCCATCCTCGCCTCGCCGCCCGTGGACTTCGCCCTGCACGACACCTACTGGATCGTGGCGCACATCCACTTCGTGTTCTTCGGCGGGACCATGTTCGGCGTCTTCGCGGCCGCCTACTACTGGTTCCCCAAGATGTTCGGGGCGCGGCTCGACGAAGGGCTCGGCAAGATCCACTTCGTGCTGATGCTGATCGGCACGTGGGTCACCTTCTTCCCGATGCACCTGCTGGGGCTCGAGGGGATGCCCCGGCGCATCGCCGACTACTCGCCCGCCGCCGGCTGGACCGACCTGAACACCGTCGAGACGATCGGGTCGTTCATCATCGCGATCAGCGTGCTGCCGTTCATGTGGAACGTATTCGTGACGCTGCGCGGCCCGCGTGATGCGGGTGACGACCCGTGGGACGGATACACGCTGGAGTGGGCCACCACCAGCCCGCCGCCGCCCTACAACTTCGACCACCTGCCGCCGATCCGCTCGGAGCGGCCGCTCTTCGACCTCAAGTACGGACATGGCGCCCGGCGGGCCCTGCCGTCGGCGTCCGTTGCGACCACCCAGGAAGGAGCCAGCTGATGGCCGGACGGGCAGATGCGCTGCCGGCACCGGGGCACGGAGAGCGCCAGGGCATCGACACCGCCCTGGTGGGGATGCTGCTGTTCATCGCCAGCGAGATCATGTTCTTCGCCGGCCTGTTCGGCGCGTACTTCAACATCCGCGCGGAGCACACGGTCTGGCCGCCCCAGGGGTTCCAGCTCGACCTCGGCCTGGCGGCGGTGCTGACCGTGATCCTGGTCAGCAGCTCGTTCACCATGCAGTACGCCGTCTCCTGTATCCGGAAGGGCGACCGCACCGGCATGGTCCGCGCCATGACCGTCACCGTGATCCTGGGCGTGATCTTCCTGTGCGGCCAGCTCTACGACTACTACTCCCTCGGCTTCGGCATCAGCAGCGGCGTGTACGGGACCCTCTTCTTCACCATGACCGGGTTCCATGGGGCGCACGTGCTGGGCGGCGTGATCGGGATGAGCGTCGTGCTGCTGCGCGGCATCAACGGCCAGTTCTCGGCCAGGCACCACACGGCGGTCGAGGCGGTCAGCATCTACTGGCACTTCGTCGACGTCGTGTGGATCGGGCTCTTCTCGACGCTCTACCTGCTGCGGTAGGAGGCACACGATGCACCGCCTGGTCCGGCAGCGCATCCCGCTCACCCTTGGCAGCATCTTCGTGGTCGTGGGCATCGTGTACGCGCTGGTGCAGCGGTTCCTGGGCGCGCCGCGGGTCGACCTCACGGGGGTCGTCGCGCTCATCCTGCTGGGTGTCGCGATGGCCTTCACCTTCGGCGTGCTGCTGAGCGGCAACGAGCCCGGGGAGTAGGCTGACGCCGCCATGCCGGCCCCCATCTCCGACGCCTGGTCGTCGCTGCTGAGCATCCTGGACAGGTTCGTCTCCCCGGACTGGACCGACCCGATCCACTGGCTCCCGCTGCTGTTCAGCGGCCTGGTGATCGTCGCCCTGCTGGTGACGGCCGGCCGCTGGTCGTCGATGGCGGCCATCAACCGGTCGCGGGTCCCGCGGCCGCTCACCGCCGGCGCACCGCCCGCGGGCGTCCACCTGCCGCGCCCCAGCCCGTGGCCGTTCTTCCTCCCGATCGGGCTGGCCATCGTGCTCTTCTCGATCGTGATCCATCCGGCCGGCGAACCGGTGAACGCGCCGCTTGCGCTGATCGGCCTGGTGATCACGCTCGCCGTGCTGGGGGGATGGATCCGCGACGCGATGCTCGACTGGCAGCGCTTGGAGGGCACCGCACGCCACGCCCATGCAGCCGGCGGCGAGGGCGGTCCAGGGGCGCTCCCGACCCGCGCGTCGGCGTTCGCCGCGCTGCAGAGCGGCTCCTGGGCGCTGCCGCGCGTGTCCGCGTCCGCGGGCGCGCCCGCGGGAATCGCGCCCGCGGGAGTGGTGGCAGAACCGGCCCCGGACGCCGGGGCGGCCGAGCCGACCGCAGAGGCCGGGCACGCGGTCCACGTACCGGCGCCGAGCCCGTGGCCCTTCTTCCTGCCGATCGGCGCGTTCTTCGTGCTGTTCGGGCTGGTGATGAACCCCGCGCTCCTGTTCGGCGGCCTGGCCATGGTGCTCATCGCGATCGCGGGCTGGTTCCGCGACGCCGGCCGCGAGTTCCGCCAGGTCGACGCGGGGCTCGTCGCGGAGCCCGCCTCCCGTGACCCCGAGCGGGCCTTCCCGAAGCGTCTAGTGGCCGTCTACGCGGTGATCGCCGTGGCCAGCGTGGCCGTGGGCGCCGCGCCGTAGATCATCGCGTCCGTGAACTCCGTCCCCGCCGCGGCCCAGCCCAGCGCGGCCGCTGCCGGGGGGGCCGCCGGCGCGACGCTGAGCAGCCAGCTGCACGTCACCGCGGAGGGGATCAAGTTCCTCGAATCGACCCTCACGGCGCCCGCGGGGCAGCCCCTCACGATCGTGTTCGAGAACAAGGATCCGGTGCCCCACAACATCGCGATCTTCAATTCGAGCCAGATGACGAAGAGCTACTTCCACGGCACCGTGGTCACGGGGCCGCAGACGGTGACCTACACGGTGCCCGCACTCCAACCCGGGACGTACTATTTCCACTGCGACGTGCACCCCACCATGAACGGGACACTCGTGGTCAAGTGAGGTCGCAACGCTTCACTCGCTGATCTCGACCACGGCCGCCACGCGGCCCGCCGCTCGAATTCCAGCCTCCAGGGCGAAACCCGGCGCTTCCGGCGCGTCCCGGGTCGCCGGGGCCACCGCGATCCTGTTCGCCGCGGCGCTGCTGGCGGGATGCGGGTCGCTGGGTCTCCCCGGCGGGTCGCTCGGATCCGGGGGCGGATCGGCCCCGGGCAGCGTGATCGTCGTGGGCGCCGGAGGCCTGGACGGCCAGCGCGCGCCGGCGTTCCGCCTGGTCGACCTGCAGGGGCAGACGGTGACGCTGGCCGACTACGCGGGCCGGCCCGTGGTGATCAACTTCTGGGCCTCCTGGTGCATCCCCTGCCAGCAGGAGTTCCCGATGTACCGGCAGGCGCGAGACGAGTACGCCGGGCAGGGACTGGAGGTACTCGGCATCATCTACCAGGACTCGGCGGACAGCGCGGGCAAGTTCATGGCGAAGGAAGGAGCGACGTGGCCGGCGCTGATCGACCCGGACGGAGCGGTGGCGAGGGCGTACCGGGTGACGGCGATCCCCACGACCTTCTTCGTGGATCGCCACGGCATCATCCGGGACGCGAGCTACGGGCCCCCGCCGCAGGACGCGCTGACCTCCTACCTGCAGCAGATCGTCCAGTGAGGCCCACCTCCCGAGCCGCGCGCGAGGGGGCCGGCGCATGAGCACGACCTCCGGTGCCGACGCGATCGTCCTCGAACGGCTGACCAAGCGGTACGACGGGCGGGCGGTCGTGGACGAGCTCGACCTGGCGGTCCGGCGCGGCGAGCTGTTCGCCCTGCTCGGGCCGAACGGGGCGGGCAAGACCACCACGGTCGAGATGATCGAGGGCTACCGGCGCCCGGACGGCGGCACGGTCCGCGTGCTGGGGTACGACCCGCGACGCGAGGGCGGCCGGCTGCGCCCGAACCTGGGGCTCATGCTCCAGTCGGGCGGGCTCTATTCGCAGCTGCGGCCGATCGAGGCGCTCGAGCTGTTCGCCGCGTTCTACCCGGAGCCCCTCCAACCCGTCCAGTTGCTCGCGCAGGTGGGGCTCTCGCGGGTCGCGCGCAGCCGTTACCGGGATCTGTCGGGCGGCGAGCGGCAGCGGCTCAGCCTCGCGCTCGCGATCGTGGGCCGGCCCCGCCTGGCGATCCTCGACGAGCCGACCGGCGCGATGGACGCGCAGGCGCGGCGGGAGACCTGGGGCGTGCTGCGCGAGCTGCGCGAGGGCGGCACGACCATCCTGCTCACCACGCACCTGCTGGACGAGGCGGAGGGGCTGGCCG
>DAIDTV010000052.1 GCA_027457005.1 Chloroflexota bacterium | reverse complement strand
CCTCGGCGGGGTCGCCGGGGCGGTGGCGCCGGCAGGCGCCGCGTCGGCGGCCGGGGCAGCCGTCGCAACCTGCGCGCGCACGGTTCCGGCGGCCGGCGAGCTCGATGCGATCCCGGCTCGCTCCCGGCGCCGGGCCCTCGCGCTTGGCGCCCTCGGCCTCGCCGCGCTGGTCGCCGTCCTGGTGGCGGGCGTCGGGCTCGGCGAGGTGGTGATTGCGCCCGCCGACACGATCGCGATCCTGGCCCGTCACCTCCTGGGCTGGCCGGGACGGGTGACCTGGCCCGCGGCCGACGCGACGATCGTGATGGAGCTTCGCCTGCCGCGCGTGCTGGCCGCGATGGCCGTCGGCGCGTCGCTCGCGCTGGCCGGCACCGCCTTCCAGGGCTTGCTCCGCAACCCGCTCGCCGACCCCTACGTCCTCGGGACTGCCAGCGGCGCGGCACTGGGGGCCGCGCTCGGCGTGCTGATCCCGGTCCGCGGGATCGTGCTCGGGTTCGGGCTGCTCCAGGGGCTGGCGTTCGCGGGGGCGCTCGTGGCGGTGATCGTCGTGTACCGGCTCTCGCGCGCGGGCCAGCTGGCCTCGATGACCGGCGTGCTCCTCACGGGGTACGCCGTCAGCTCGCTGCTCGCCGCCGGGCTCGCGGTCACGATGTGGCTCTCCGGCGACGGCCTGCGCCAGATCTTCTTCTTCATGCTCGGCGGCTTCGACGGCGTTGCGTGGCCCCAGTTGGCGGCCGCGCTGCCCGCGCTGGCTCTGGGCGGCGCCGTGCTCCTGTCCCGCGGCCGCTCGCTCAATGCGCTGCTGCTGGGGGAGGAGACCGCGGCACACCTCGGGCTGGACGTCCGGCGCGAGCGGATCGTGCTGCTCGGCGCCGCGTCGCTGGTCACCGCGGCGTCGGTGGCGATCGCGGGGCTGATCGGGTTCGTCGGGCTGGTCGTGCCCCACGTGGTGCGCCTGGTCGTCGGTCCCAACGCGCGTGCGGTGCTGCCGCTGTCCGCGATCTGGGGAGGGGCGTTCCTGGCCGCCTGCGACCTGCTCGCGCGGATGCCGGGCGACGTCCCGGTGGGGGTCGTCACCGCCCTGGTGGGCGCGCCGTTCTTCCTCTGGATCCTGCGCCGGGCCCGAGCGGGGTACGAGCTGTGATCACCGCGCCGGTCGGGATCCGGCTGGCCGGCGTCCACGTCGCCTACCGGGGCCGCGAGGTGGTGCACGGCATCGACCTGGCGATCGCGCCCGGCGAGCGGGTCGCGCTCATCGGGCCCAACGGCGCGGGCAAGTCGACCGTCCTCCGCTGCGTCACCGGCATGGCGCACGAGCGGACCGGGACCGTGCTGCTGGGCGGCGTGGCGGTCGAGTCGCTGTCTCGCGAGGCCGTCGCGCGGCGGGTCGCCGTGGTCCCCCAGCAGGCCACGGTGCCGTTCGCGATCCGGGTCGAGGAGCTGGTTGCGCTCGGGCGGCTGCCGCACGAGCATCCGCTGCTCGGGCTTCGCGCGGACGACCGGGCCGCCGTCTCGCGTGCCATCGACCGCGTCGGGCTGGGCGACCTGGTCGGGCGTGACGCGCGGGAGCTCTCGCTGGGCGAGCGCCAGCTGGTGCTGCTGGGCATGGCGGTGGCACAGGACGCCCCGTGCCTGCTGCTCGACGAGCCCACCGTCCATCTCGACCTGCGCCACCAGGTGGCGACCATGGAGTTGCTGGCCGAGCTCAACGCCCTCGACGGCGTGACGGTCGTCGCCGTGCTCCACGACGTCGCGCTGGCCGCCCATTTCTTTCCCCGGCTGGTCGTGCTCGACCGGGGCCGCATCGTAGCCGACGGACCGCCGGAGGTGGCGCTGGCGCCCCACCTGGTGCGCCGCGTGTTCGGCGTCGATCCCGCGCTGGTGGCGCGAGGGGCAGTGGCGCGAGGGGCAGGTTGACCGCGACCGGTCACGGACGCTAGGCTCGCAGCGTGATCCCACTGGTGCGCCCGGCCGGCATCCTTGCGCTCTCGGTCGCCCTCGCGGCCGGGTGCGGCGGCACCACTCCCCCCAGCCAATCGCCGGCCGGCAGCGCAGCCGCACCGGCGTCGGGCGCCCCCTCCGGGATCGCCGTCGCCAGCGCACCGGCCGGTGGACCGTCCCAGGGCGGCGCACCCTCGGTCGCACCCGCCTCCGAGGTCAGCTCGGCGCTTCCCTCGGCGTCGCAGGGTCCGCCCGACTCGGGCACGGCGACCGGCGCCTCCGCGTGCAGCGGCAGCCACGACAACCGCGTCTTCTTCGAGGCGATCGCCGGGGAGGTCACCTGGGCGGTCTACTGCGCGGTCCTGCCTGCCGGCTGGTTCGTGAAAACCGGCTCGTTCTCGCTGCGTGACGGCGGGCACATGGACATCACCTACAAGGGTCCGAACGGAGCGCTGCTCACCCTCGACGAGGGTGCCGTCTGTGCCCAGGGCGCCGGCGGCTGCGCGCCACAGGGACAGCCGCTCGGGACCTCGGCGTTCGGCGATCAGAGCGGGACGCTCACCGCCCTCGGGTCCGGCGGCGGCTACGCCATCTACGTCGATGCCGGGGCGTTCCCGTCATGGTCCGTCACCGGTACCGGTCTCGACCAGGCGACGTTCGCAGGTCTCGCCGCGGCGCTCTACCACGTGCAGGGCTGACGCGCCCCGCGCTCACGCCACGGTCGTCGGGTCGGTGTCGTCGGGTTCCCGGTCGAAATCGGCGCGCGCGTGGACCTCGGTGAGTGAGTCGGTCAGCGGCGGCGGAACCGGCACGCGCACGGTGTGCCCCTCGCGCTGGGCCACCCGTCGGGCTGCCCGGGCCGCCACCGTCCTCGGGTCGGCCGTGGCGCGGTTGAGGTAGTAGAAGAAGAAGCTCGACACGACCGCCGCGACCGGGATCCCGAAGATCGCGCCCGGGATGCCCGCCAGCTTCCCGCCGACGATCACCGAGGCGAGCACCACCAGCGGGTGGATCCCCACCGCTCCCGCCATCAGGCGCGGCTGCACCACGTTCATCACGATCATCCAGCCGATCGCCATCACCACCAGGGCGGGGAGGATGGCGCCCGGCTTGGTCAGCATCGCCACGATGACCGGGGGCGCCCACGACACGAACGGCCCGAAGAAGGGGATCGCCTGGAGGATGCCGGACGCGGCGGCCACGACCGGCGTGTACTGCAGCCCGAGTGTCATCCCGACCAGCGCGGCGAGGCCCCCGTACAGCAGCCCCATGATGGCCTGCCCGCGCAGGAACCCGCCGAACGAGCGGGAGACGGTGCGCTCGAAGAGCCGGAACTCCTCCGCGTACTGTGGCGGGACCAGCCGCACGCCGAACGCCATGATGCGGTCGCGGTCGAGCACCATGTACAGCGACAGCAACAGGATGATCAGCAGGTTGCCCAGGACCCCGAGCCCGGCGAGCGCGAAGCTCGACACGGGCGCAGCGACCGACGGCAGATCGTGCAGGAAGGTCTGCACCTGGGCGGCCACGTCGATCTTGATCCCGAGCTGGTCGAGGCGACCCTGGTTGGCCTGCAGGATGTCCAGCAGGCTGCGCTGCAGCGCGGGAGCGTTGGCGACGAAGGCGGAGAGGGAGCTGGTGAACACCTGCGCCACGTAGACGGCCACGAGCAGGAGCGCCACCAGCAGCAGCCCGTACGTCAGCAGGACGGCCAGCCCGCGAGGCAGCCCCGGCGTCACCCGCTCGAGCACGCTCGCGACCGGCGACAGGACGAACGCAAGCAGCCAGGCCAGGAAGAAGACCAGGAGGATGTCGCCGAAGTAGAGCAGGATGTTCGCCAGGAGGCCGACGAGCACCAGCGAGACGGCGAGCGTCCCAAGGACGAGCAGCGCGTCGAGCCAGCGTCGCTCGCGCTCCGTGAGCCGCGATCCCGCCCCCGGCGACTCTGGCACCATCTGCTGAGTCTACGACGTGGCCGTCGGGGTTCGCGCTCCTACCTCGCGATCGGCCCGAGCCCCATCCGGTCGTGGCACACGCCGAGCGTCTCCCGCGCGAGCGGCTCCAGCCGTTCCGCGCCCGCCCGCAGGACCTCCTCGACGTAGCCCGGCCGCTCCGACAGCTCGCGGCGCCGCTCCCGGGCCTGCGCGAAGAACGCGATGATCCGGTCCGCGAGCAGGCGCTTGGTGTCCACGCAGCCGGTGCGCGCCGTGCGTTCCCCTTCCCAGATCTCCTCGAACTCCAGCGGGCTGAAGTACCGGTGCAGCTGGCACACGTTGCACACCTCCGGGCGGCCCGGGTCGGTGCGGCGGATCCGCTCGGTGTCGGTGACCATGCTCATGACCTGCCGGCGGATGACGTCCGGCTCGGCGAAGATGTCGATCACGTTCCCGAGCGACTTGGACATCTTGTTGGCGCCGTCCGTGCCGCGCACGATCGGCGAGTCGTTGAAGACCGCCTCGGGCTCCACGAAGTAGTCCCCGTAGCGGGCGTTCCAGGCGCGCACGATCTCGCGGGTCAACTCCAGGTGCGCCTGCTGGTCCTTGCCCACCGGCACGTACCGCGCCAGGTAGATGGCGATGTCGGCGGCCATCAGCACCGGGTACGTCAGCAGCGCGTGGTTGATGTCCTCCGGCTGCGAGCGCCGCTTCTCCTTGAACGAGGGCGTCCGCTCGACCCAGGACACCGGCACGACGCTGCTCAGCAGCCACGCGAGCTCGGTGTGTTCCGGCCGGTCCGACTGGCGGAACAGGACGGCCCGCTCGGGGTCGAGCCCGAGCGCCAGCAGCCCCAGCGCCATCTCGTGGGTGTTCTGCCGGATCAGCTCGCCGTTGTGCGTGCTGGTCAGGGCGTGGTAGTCCACGATGCAGTAGATCGCGTCGTGGCGTTCCTGCATCGCGATGTAGCTGCGGAATGCCCCCAGGTAGTTGCCGACGTGCGGCAACCCGGACGGCTGGACACCGCTGAACACGCGGCCGCGGGGGAGGTTGGCGGGATCCTGCTCCGCCGGGGCGGCGGGCTGGGGCGTGGTGGTCATCGTCCGGGAGTGTAACGGAGCCGCCGGCCGTCGGGATCGCACCCGATCGGGACGGACGGGGGCGGCGACGCCCTGGTCGCGATCTGCGGTGGCCCGGCGCGGCACGCCGGCCGACGCCCAAGGCCGGCCCAAGCCCGGGGCCGGCCACGCCCAGCGCCCGGTGTATTACCGTGACCGCGTGTTCATCCTGTACGCGATCGTCGCGGGGCTGGCGATCGGCCGGCTGCTCGACTGCCGCTTCGACAACCTGGGCGCGCTGTCGTTCCGCTGGACCTGGGTCGCGATCGCGGGGCTCGCCGTTCAGGTGGTCCTGTTCAGCGGTCCGGTCAGCGCCGCGGTGGGCGATGCCGGTGCCCCGCTCTACGTCGCATCGACGGTGGCCGTCCTGGGGTTCGTGCTGCGCAACGTGCGCATCCCCGGCATGCCGATCGTCGCGCTCGGTGCGGGGCTGAACCTGGTCGCGATCGCGGCGAACGGAGGCACCATGCCCGCCAGCGGCGCGGCCCTGGCCTCGCTCGGCGGGGGCACGTCCGGCGGCTACATCAACAGCCGCGAACTCGTCGCACCGGTCCTGCTGCCGCTCGGCGATGTCTTCGCACTGCCGTCGTGGATGCCGTTCCCCAACGTGTTCAGCGTCGGCGACGTGCTGATCGGTGCCGGCATCTTCGTGCTGATCGTGGCGGCGATGCGCCGTGGGCAGGCGATGGTCCCGGGGGCGACGGTGACGGCCGGGGCGACGGACACGGCGGCGGCGATGGTCCCCCTTGGGACGGTGACGGCCGGGCCGGCGATGGCCCCCGGCGCGACGGTGACGGCCGGGGCGACGGACGGCGACCTGACCGGGCCCGAGCCGCGCCCGGCTCCGCCGGTTGAGGCGGAGCCGAAGTCGCCGGCCGTGCGGTCGACGGGCACGGAGGGTCCTGGTACTACCGGCTGATCCGGGAGGCGGTTCGCTGGTACGTGTGTCCCATTGTCCGGCCTGCCGCCGATGCGTAGTTTCGGGACGGCAGCGACGGACGCTGCCCGATCCGGCTCTCGTCCAGGGCAAACCCGTCGCGAGGCGGGGACGCAAAGCCAGGGATCTTCCGGCCGACGGAAGACCGCCCGGTTGCCGGGAGCGTCGCATCGACAGGAGGGGAACATGAAGGCGATCCTGGCGCGCTTCATGCTCGCCGCGGCGGCAGCTGCCGTCGCGGAATGGTCTTGAGCGCCGGGGTGCGGTGGTGACGACGATGAAGCGCAATTTTCGGATGGCAACGTTCCGCATTCTGCTCGCGCTCGCGGCGATCGGCAGCTCGGCCCTCGTGCTCGAGGCGGGCCGCCGCTGGCAGTAGCGGGCACGGGAATCACGGCCTCGTCGGCCGTGTGACGCTCGCCGAGGGACCGCCGGAACGCCGGCGGTCTCGCGGTTTCGGAGGCTGATCGGATCGGCGGACCATCGGCCCCGCCGAGTACTCCGCTGACCAACGCTCGCCGGGTGAACACGAGACGGTCCGCTCGCCGTGACCCCACGACGGAACCTCCGAGATCCGAAGCAATGCGCCGTTGAGCGTGCGAATATCGCACGCATATGACCAAGCCGCCACCGCAAGCGCCTGGCCTCGGTGTCGGGACGCCAGGTCGAGCCGTTCCGCGCTCGCTGGGCGCGCACAGGTCAACTACAACGCCACCTGCAGTCGGCGGAGGCGGGTGGGGAACGGCCGACGAACAGCTGACGAACGACTGACGAACAGCGGCGTCCTGGCCGGATCTCGAGGACCGACCGGAGTGGGCCCGCAGAACCGCTCGATCGGAACGGCCCCACCGGTACAATCCCCGCGATGACCGCGCCATCCTCTGCCGACGGCCCCCGCGTCAGCGCCTCCCCGCTTCGCGTCGCGCTCCTCGGGCTCGGCACCGTCGGGCGAGAGGTTGCGCGCGGGCTCACGGCCGCCGGCCCCCGCCTCCCGCGGCCGCCGCCGGTCCTGAGGTCCGTCTCGTGGCCGTCGCGGATAGCGACGCCTCCCGGTTCGAGGGGCTCGACCTCCGGGACGTCAAGCGCCTCGACGACGGCTCCGCGCTCATCGGCCGCCCGGACATCGACGTCGTGGTCGAGCTGATCGGCGGGATCGGGACGGCGGGCCGGCTGGTCGCCTCGGCCCTCGACGCCGGCCAGTCCGTGGTCACGGCCAACAAGGCGCTGCTGGCCCGGCGCGGCATGGAGCTGGAACAGCGTGCCCGCGATCGCGGTGCCGTGCTGCGGTTCGAGGCGGCCGTCGGCGGTGCCATCCCCGTCCTGGCCACGCTGGCCGGCGATCTCGCGGCCAACCGCATCGACCGCGTCCGCGGCATCGTGAACGGCTCGACCAATTTCGTCCTGACCGAGATGAGCGAGGCCGGCGCCGCGTACGACGAGGTGGTCGCCCGCGCGAAGTCGCTCGGGTTCCTGGAGGCGGACCCCAGCACGGACGTCGAGGGACGGGATGCGGCCGACAAGCTGGCGATCCTGATCCGGCTCGCCTTCGGCGCCTGGCCCGACGTCACGGCGATCCGGCGTGCGCCGCCCGCCCTGCGCGGCGATGGTCCGGCCGGCATCACCGGGGTGACCGTCACGCTGATCGAGGCCGCGCGGCGCGAACGCCTGGCGGTCAAGCTCGTCGCGGAGGCGTCCCGGGACGGTGCGGGCGTCATCTCGGCCTGGGTGCTGCCCGTCGCCGTGCCCGTCGGCGATCCGCTCGCCAGGACCGCCGGGGCCGAGAACCGCATCGAGATCGTGGGCCACCCGGTCGGTAGCGTGGCGTTCGTCGGTGCGGGGGCGGGCGGTGCCCCGACCAGCAGCGCGGTGCTCGGCGACCTGCTGGCGATCGCGCGCGGCGAGGGTTCGACGTGGGCCGGCCTTCCGCCCGCGACCGAGCTCCCCGCGGAACGGCTGGCGGACGGCATGGACGTCGCGCGGCGCTGGCTCACGTGCGACCTGCCCGGCGAAGGCGGTTTCACCAGCGCCACGTCCCTGGCGGACCTGCGCGCCCGGCTGACCGGATCGGGGCTCAACGCCACCCTGTTCCCCATCCTCGAGGGCGACTGAGCGATGCGCATGAGCGAGGTGCTCCGGCACCTCCGGCAGCAGCAGGCCACCAGCGGCGCCCGGCCGCGCCTGCTCCACCGCTACGCCGGGTTCCTCCCCGTGAGTTCCACGACGCCGCCGCTCTCGCTCGGCGAAGGGTTCACCCCGCTGGTCCATGCGCGGACCCTGGGCCGTGCCATCGGCTGCCCGGAGCTCTACCTGAAGTACGAGGGCATGAACCCCACCGGCTCGTTCAAGGACCGCGGCATGGTCGTGGCCGTCGCCAAGGCGCTCGAGGAGGGCGCGCGGGCGGTCATCTGCGCGTCGACCGGCAACACGTCGGCCTCGGCCGCGGCGTACGGCGCGAGCGCCGGGCTCGAGGTGATCGTCGTGCTCCCCGCCGGCCGCATCGCCGCCGGCAAGCTGCTGCAGGCCCAGGTCGCCGGTGCGCGCGTGGTCGCGGTCGACGGCAACTTCGACGACGCGCTGCGCGTGGTCCGGGAGCTGGCGGCGTCGGGCGAGAAGACCGGCCACCCGGTGACGCTCGTGAACTCGGTCAACCCGTACCGGCTCGAGGGGCAGAAGACCGCGGCGTTCGAGGTCTGCGACGACCTGGGCGGCGCGCCCGACTACCTGGCGATCCCGGTCGGCAACGCGGGCAACATCAGCGCCTACTGGTCCGGCTTCACCGAGTACCGGGACGCCGGGCTGGTGGAGACGCGCCCGATCATGCTCGGGTTTCAGGCCGCCGGCGCGGCACCGATCGTGCTCGGGCACCCGGTCGAGAACCCGGAGACGGTGGCGACCGCGATCCGCATCGGCAACCCGGCCAGCTGGCAGAAGGCGGTGCGGGCGCGGGACGAGTCCGGCGGCCGGATCGAGGCGGTCACCGACGAGGAGATCCTCGACGCATACCGGGACCTGGCGCGCTACGAGGG
>DAIDTV010000051.1 GCA_027457005.1 Chloroflexota bacterium | reverse complement strand
CTACGGCGTGGCGGACGACACTGCCTACCCCGAGCTGTACGAACTGCTGGCCGAGCAGCGGCGTCGCTGGGGCGTCCAGGTGATCGCCTGGCGCAACCTGCGCGAGATCCACCGGGTGCTCCGCGACCAGGGGATCCTCGCGCTCCTGGTCGATTGGGGCTACCGCCCGGACGGCATCCCGGTGCGCTTCTTCGGCGACTGGACCACGCTTCCCGCAGGGCCCGCGGTCCTCGCCGCCAAGACCGGGGCGGCGATCGTGCCGGTGGTGAACCGGCGCGCGGCCGACGGACGGTACCACGCCGAGCACGGCGAGTCGATCGAGGTGCCCGGGGGGTCTCCGGCGGAGATCCAGGCCGCGACGCAGGCCATCGCCGACGCGCTCCAGCGGGCCATCGAGATCGCGCCGGACCAGTGGTATTCGTTCAAGCCGATCTGGCCGGAAACGGCCGTCGAGGCGGACGAGCTCGCAATTCGCGCCGGCGCGGCGGTCTCGAACACCGACGAGCGGGCGGCACGGCGTGCCCGCCGGCGAGCGGCGACGTCCTCCTCCCCGCACCCGGAAGCTGCCGCGCCGTTCCCGGGGGAGGTGGGTGCCGGTGGCTGAGGTCGGGGCGCGCGGGCCGGCGGGACGGGCGACGCTCGGGCAGCGGCTCGGGGCGGGTTCGCTGTCGGCCCTCTCCGCCGTCGCGTCCCGGCTTCCCGGTGCCCCCCTCCATCGCGTCGCGCACGTGGCCGGCGCCGGGTGGTACCTGGCGGCGCCGGGCCAGCGTGCCCTGGCCCGGGCCAACCTGCGGCGCGTCTGCCAGTGGCTCGCCGCGAACGGCATGGCGTCGCCACGCGTGCAGGCCGCGGCGCATTACCCGGCGGCGCTGGAGCGGCTCCTGCGGGACGCGTTCGGGCACCGGGCGCGCTACTACCTCGAGGTGGCGAGAAACGCGCGCGTGGACCGAGCCTTCCTGGAGCGGCACCTCGCGCTGGCCGATCCCGAGCTGGTCGAGCGCGAACTGGGGCGGGCCGGTCCCGTCATCGTGGTCGGCCTGCACCTCGGCGCGCTGGAGCTTCCGGCACAGTACATCACGGTGATCCGTGGCCGGCACGCCATCGCACCCATGGAGACGCTCCCCAACGCGCCCCTGCAGGCGTACATGGAGCGCTCCCGGGCGCGTACCGGCGTCGAGATCATCCCGACGCGCGGCGCGCGAGGGGCCATCGAACGGGCGCTGGCGCGCGGAGAGATCGTCGGGTTCATCGCGGACCGCGCGGTGGCCGGACCGGGTGTCCCGGTCACCCTGTTCGGCGCACCGGCACGGCTGCCGGCGGGACCCGGCATCATCGCCGTCGATGCGGGGGTGCCCGCCTGCGTGGCCGCCGCCATCAGGATCGGCTGGTCGGACTACCGGGCGTTCGTGGTGCCGCTCGACCCGCCACCACCGGGCACACGGCACGAACGGGCGCGGGGGTTCCTGGACGAGGTGGCCCGCGCGTTCGAGGGACTGATCGCCCGGGCGCCGGAACAGTGGTGGTCGATCTTCCAGCCGATCTGGGACGACCTCGCCCGGGACCCGGCCGGCGGGATGACGCCGGCGCCGGAGGCACCCGGAGATGACCGGCCGGCGCCGGGACGGAATGGACGGGAACGGGCATGACTCACCACGATGAAGGGCCGGACCGACTGGGACGCGCCGATCTCCACATCCACACGCTGGCGTCGGACGGGGTGGCCGGCATCGACGAGATCCTCGATCACGTCGAGCAGCACACCGACCTCGACGTCATCGGCATCGCCGACCACGAGCGGGTCGATGCCGCGCTGGCTGCCCGTGCGCTCGCCCGTGCCCGGAACTCGCGCGTGGAGGTGATCATCGGCGAGGAGGTCACCACGCGCGGCGGCCATCTCCTGGCCCTGTTCCTGCAGGAGCGGGTCCGGCCGCTGCAATCGTTCCGCGCGACGATCGCCGCGGTGCACGAGCAGGGTGGCCTCGCCATCGCCGCGCATCCCCTCGCGCCATACCCGATCTGCGCGAGCGGCCGGTCGATCCGGCGGCTCCATGCCGATCCCGATCCGCGATATCACCTGGACGCCGTGGAGGCGTTCAACCCGACCTCGGCGGGCCGCACCCACCATGCCAGGGTCGTCGAGCTGGCCGATGAGCTGGGGATGGCCGCCGTCGGCGGGAGCGACGCGCACCTGCTCGAGGCGATCGCCACGGGGTACACCACCTTCCCGGGGCACACGGCCGAGGACCTGCGCCGCGCGATCCTGGAGCACCGGACGGGATGGCACGGCGAGTTCTGGACGTTCGGGTTCCAGGTCGTCATGTACGGCCGGCAGCTGCGCAAGTACAGCCGCGACATCCGCGATGATCTCCGCGGGGCCCTGCTGCGGACCGGGACCGGGCGGAACCTCGGATATCCCGGCGGGCACCTCCGGCCGCCCCGGTTCATCGGGGCCACCGACCCCGGCGACGAATCGTCGTTCGGGGAGGGGGAGGCCTCGCCTTGAAGATCGGCCTCGTGACCCCGTACATCTATCCGCTGCCCGGCGGCGTCAACGCGCACGTCGGGTTCCTCTACCAGCACCTCAAGGCACGGGGCCACGACGTCCGGATCATCAGCAGCACCCACGGGCTTCAGCGTGCGAGCGAGGGCGACATCATCCGGATCGGGCGCGGCTTCAGCGTCCCCTCCAACGGCTCGATGGGGACCCTGACCATCTCGCCGCGCTTCCTGTCCCAGTGCCGCGACGTCCTCGCGGAGGAACGGTTCGACCTGCTCCACTTCCACGAGCCGTTCGTGCCCTTCCTGTCGCTCGTGCTGCTCCGGGAGTCGACCAGCGTCAACGTCGCCACGTTCCACGCGTACAACGGCTGGAGCCCCGCGTACGAGTTCGGACGGCGCATGCTGGGCAGCTACGCGAGGCGGCTTCACGGACGGATCACCGTCAGCGTCGCGGCGCGTTACTTCATCGACAAGTACTTCCCGGGGGACTACAAGGTGATCCCCAACGGGGTCGAGGTCGACCGCTTCGCGATGGCGCGACCGATCGAGCGATGGCGCGACGGAACGCCCAACCTGCTGTTCGTGGGCCGTTTCGAGGAACGCAAGGGGCTGCTCCACCTGCTCAAGGCGTACCGGCTGCTGCGACGGGAGGGGCGCGACTGCCGGCTGCTGGTGGTGGGACACGGGCCCCAGGAGCGCGAGGCACGGCGCTACGTGCTGACCCGCCGGCTGGGCGGCGTGGAGCTCCTCGGCCGCGTCGGGGACGACGAGAAGGCGCGCTGGTTCGCCACCAGCGACATCTACGTGTCGCCGGCCACGGGCCGCGAGTCCTTCGGGATCGTGCTGCTGGAGGCGATGGCCGCCGGAAAGCCCATCGTGTGCAGCGACATCCACGGCTACAAGGGGGTCGTCCGGCGGGGCGAGCAGGCGCTCCTGGTGCCGCCGCGTGACGCCCGTGCGCTGGCGGACGCCATCGGGCACCTGCTCGACGATCCGGCGGAGCGGGCCCGGATGGGCGAATCCGGGAGACAACGGTCCCACGAGTTCGGCTGGGATCGCGTGGCGGCGCGCGTCGACGACTACTACGGCTTCGTGATCCGGCGGGTGGCCGCGCAGGGCCAGCTGCCGTCCGGGTTCCACGCCCCGGTGCCACCGCGTCCGGCCGGGTCGCCGGCGCCCGCCGGGGCGCGCGAGTAGCGGACGGGGCGCAAGAGGCGGCGCCTCACGCCGCGCGAGCGGCGGCATCACGGCGCGGGAGCGGCCGGAAACGGGCCGGCGCGGGAGCGGCCGGAAACGGGCCCGCGCCGAGCGCGAGACCCATGGACGGTGGACGCGTGCCGGCCAGGGCCCGCCACCGGGGCCCTACGGCGTGACGCCGCCCGTGCCGGCCGGCCCCTCGGCGGGGAGGCCCTCCCGTTCAGCCCGCCGCACGGCCAGCTCCAGGCGCCACGCCCGGGCCGCGTACATCACCGCCAGCGAGCCGATCGCCACGGCGCCCATCAGCGCCAGTGAACCCGCCGTCAGCAGCTTCGGATGCGCCGCCGGGGTCATGTTCACGGTGAACTGGAAGTCGTAGATCCAGGTGGGGAGCAGCCCCTGGTACATGTTGACGAACGATGCGGGCAGCGGCAGCGCCGCGATGTTCGGGTACCAGACCACGAACCAGAGCGCCGCCGCCGCCGCCACCCCGACCGCGAACCGGCGCGGGTCGCGTGCCCGCAGGACGAGCCACGCCGGCCCGCACAGCACCAGGCCCACGACGGCGGCCACGACCAGCGGTCCCCCGCTCCCGAGCGGCACCGACGCGAACATCACGTCCGGAACCACGGCCTGGGCCACCGCGAGCGCCACGAGCGTCATCCCGAGGGCCACCCCGGCGGGAACGAAGGCCCGGAGCTGCCCGGCGCTTGCCGAGCCGCCGCCATCCGGCCGGGCGCGCCGGGCCGACCACCACAGCCACGCGGCGCCGGCCAGCCCGATCACGATCACCAGCACGGCGGCCGCGACGCGCTGCGTCACGATCACCGGGTTCACCACCGCGCCGCACACCTGCGACCCGGGGTCGACGATCGACGTGCCGGCGAACACGCACAGCGGCCCCTTGACGAGCCACAGGATGGCCGGGCCCAGGATCGCGATCGCCGCCGAAACACGCGCCAGGGCCCACGTCCTGCGGGCCGGCCCGTGCCAGAGCTCGGCCACGAAGTACGCCAGCGCGAGGAACGAGAACGGCAGCGTGGTGAGGAAGTGGTACTGGAACGTGGCACGGTCGACCCAGACCCAGGGCAGCCACTGGCTGGCGGCCGCGAGCACCACGATCCCGAGCGCCAGGCTGCGCCGCCGCCAGGCCTGCCAGGCCACCCAGGGCACGGCCGGGATCGAAAGCCAGAACAGCACGAGGTTGCCCGCGTCGTAGATCGACGCGCCCGTGCCGTTCGCCAGCGTCCCCTGGTACCACCAGACCGGTTTGAGGTCGAACGGCCACGCCCACCACGGCGACGAGGCAGGGTGCGGCACCCGCAGGTCGTTGTGGTAGTTGAACATCGAGACGGTCAGGTCCCACAGCGTCTGCCCGTGGTTGCCCGCCGGGAATCCGGTCCAGAACTGGTTGCCCAGGGCCACCCAGGGGATGTAGCTGATCACGTAGACGGTCAGCGGGACCAGGGTCATGCAGATGATGGCCCACAGCCAGGGGCCGCCGCGGGAGCCACCCGGCACCAGCCAGCCCTCCGCCGGCGGCGAGGCCGAGGGCTCCACGAAGGTGCGGGCGTCGCCGGGCGGCGGAGGCGGTGCCAGCGGACCCGCCCCGTACCGCGCGAGCACCATCGGTGCCGCGTACGCCAGCGCCGCGAGCAGCACCAGCGCGAAGCCCGCCGCCAGCAGCAGGTTCTGCGAGAAGGGGGATCCCTGCAGGTGGCCGCCCAGCACGATTCCCGCGGCCCCCGACAGGATCCCCAGGACCAGCGGCGCCCACACCGCGAAGCGCAGCTCGTCCACGGTCCAGTGGATCGTCCGCACCACGAGCGCCGCGGCCAGCACCAAGGTCAGCACGATCATCATCAGCAGGAACGTGACGTTCAGCTGGGGGCTGGTGACGTCCGGCGCGGCGCTGATCGAGTAGTAGCCCAGGATGCCGGTCAGGACCACCATGGAGCCGAGGGCGATGGTGCGTCCGAGGCCGCTGCGCAGCAGCGTGAGCAGCCCGATGCCGCCGATGGCGTAGAAGCCCACCCATTTCGATGCGCAGGCGAGACCGAGCAGGACCCCCATCAGCGGCAGCCCGACGAGCAGGGCGGATCGACCCCTCCACCGACCGAGCGCGAGCGCCGCGTACACCACGTACGCCGCCACGATGAACAGGCCGGAGTACGTGTCGTTCATGCCGATCCGGGAGTTGGCGAAGAACATGCCGTCGGTCAGGGCGAAGGCGGCCACGAAGAGTCCGACCGAGCGGCGCTGGAACAGCAGCCGCGCCAGCAGGTACAGCAACGCCGCCAGCAGGGCTCCGGCGATCACGCCGGGAAGGCGCCAGCCGAACGCGTGGCTCCCGGCGTCGACGGCTGCGACCGAGCCGGTCGATGAGAACAGGAGAATCTGCTGCCGGTCGCCGCCCGGGTTGTCGGGCTGCTGGTCGAACGCCCAGGCCGCGGGCGTGAACGGCAGGTCGGCGTTGGCGTACACGGCGTTGCCGTGCGGCTCCACCACGTAGATGGTGGGCGTATGGCCGTCCGGCGCGGTGCCCAGGGCGTGGATCATGTCGGATGCCGCGTCCCAGGTCACGTTGGTGACCGTGCCCGGCATCGGGACCGGCGACCCGAGCGTCGGAGACGCATCCGCAGGGAGCTGCACCAGACGCAGCGTCCGATCCGAGGCGACGTACAGGGTCGGCTGGCCGATGTCGCTCGTGTTCGCGAACCCCATGCCGCCGGCCGGCCCGCCGAGCGGGAGGCTCACGACCTGGTCGAGTGTGACCGCATCCAGGAACCGGACCGTGGTGCCCCCGGCGACGGCAAAGACCGGTGACGTGTCGAGCCGCGCGGCGTCGCCCATCGCCTGGAGCGGCGCGGCAATCGCCGCCTGCTGCGCCGTGCTGAGGTACGCGGCCACGACTACCGGCCGGAGAGCCGCCCGGGCCGTTGCCAGCTGGGCCTGGGCCCGGGTGAGCGCGCTGCGGGCCGCGGTGAGCGCCTGGTCCTGTGCCGCCGAGCGCGAGGCCAGGCCCGCGTAGCGCTGGACGACGCCCCCGGCAGACGCGACCGCCCCCTGCGCCTTCGTGACCGCCGAGGGGAGGGTGAAGGCGGGCCCGCCGGCGACCCCGAGGGCGGTCGTGAGGGCGGCGAGGCTGGCCGGGTCGTAGGGCTTCGTGAGGTCGACCGTGACGCCGGTGACGGGATCGAGGGCGACCACGCCCGTGACAGGACCGGTCCCGGCCTGCTGGCTGGCGGTGCTCCGCCCGAGCACTGCCCCCGAGTTCGTGTCGAGGCTGACCAGCGCCCCGCCGCTCGTGACCGCGAGCACGCTCCCCCCGGTGGTCGACGCGACCAGGCGATCGACCGGCGCGCCGGCGCCGGGGCCGGGCAGCCGGGTGGGCTGGACGTCCGCGACGCCACCGCCCCGGGACCGGAGCGCGTCGAGGCTGGGGGTCGGCACCGACCAGATGCTGCCGTCGCCCGCCGCGGCGTAGAGCACGTGCTGGAACGTGTCGACCGCGACCGCCGTGGCGCCCGCCACCGGGATCTTCGCGACCAGGCCGCGGCCCTGCAGGTCGTAGGCGAGCACCTCGCTGCCGGTCGCGACGTACAGGCGATCTCCCTCGCGCCCGGTGCCGCCCGACGGGTCGCTCCAGCGCGGCTCGATCGCCGCGGCACGCACGGGCACCCCCAGGGTGCTCGTGCCGGTCACCCGGTCATCGCCGAACGCGACGATGCCTCCCGCCATCAGGTACTTGGCCAGGTGCGGGTGCGTGAACTCGTAGATCGAGTGGGGCATCCCGTACCGCCAGTCCTGCAGGAACTCGGTCGCGGTGCGCGCGTGGTAGATCTCGTCGAAGTACATGCCGTACGGCTGCGCCAGGCCCACGATGCGGGTGGTCATGGCCGCGATGACCAGCAGAACCATGACGAGCAGGTCGAGCCGGTCGATCCGGCCCCCACGCTCGGCGTGGAGCGAGCGGCTGCGGTCGGCGCGGATGGAGCCGGGCCCCAGCAGGCCGCGGAGCGCTCCCAGCCCCCACCGCGTGGCGGGGCGGGGCACCCACTCGGCTTCGGGCGCCGTCCGGGCCGCTCCGGGACCCGCCGCGCTGCCCGATGCGGCCGGTTCCAGGCGGCCCGGCGAGCCGGGCGCAATCGGGCCCACGAGCCCGGAGCTCCCCTCGCCGGCCGGCAACCGGGCCGGGGCCGGGGCACCCGTCAGCCTACGGCGCCCCAGGAGCCACTGCACCGGCTCGAGCGCGAGGAGCGCCACGAGGAAGACGGCGATATGGCCCGTGGCGGCCAGGACCACGCCGGTCTCCGAGCGGAACGCGGGTCCTCCCAGCAGGTTCGCGATGTTGGGTGTGGCATAGAGCGGCAGCGTCAGGATCGCGTGCAGGTTCATGAACGACGCCGCCGCCAGAACCACGGTGGCCACCAGCCAGCGCCGCGACGTCATGGCGAGCAGGGGGAGGATGACGAAGATCGGGAACAGGTAGCGCTCGTGGACGCGCGTGGGCAGCACGAAGAAGGCCAGCGAGAGGAACGCGGCCGCGAGGAGGATCGAGCGGCGGCTGTCCTGCCAGGCCACCTGCAGCACGCCGATCACGATCCCCGCCAGGAGCAGCGCTGCGCCGATGACGAAGCCCGGCAGCGGTCCGAGCAGGGGGACCAGGTCGTCGGACCAGGTGCCGGCGCGTGCCAGCGACACGCCGCCCGGGTCGGCGATCAGCGCCCAGCCGTTGTACGCGTTCACCGTCAGGTAGTGGTACTCACCGGCGGTGCTCAGCACGAGCCGGAGCAGCCCCACGACATCGAGCCGGAAGGGAACGATGACCACGAAGAGGACCGCGAGCCCGGCGGCGATCGACGAGATGATCCGCCACGGCCCCTGCTCCTCCACGAACCAGCTCGCCAGGCGTGCGCTGCGGACCCGCGGCACGGGCCCCGAGCCGGGCGCGAAGAGGTGGCGGCGCAGCAGCATCACGCCCACGATGGGCGAGAGGACGAGCCCGAACTGCGGCTTGACCAGGGCCGCGAGCACGGCCAGTGCGGCCGCCGACTCGGACCAGCCGGCGACCAGCGCCAGGATCGCGCCCAGGACCACGAGGGCGCCGAGGGCGTCCACCTGGCCCCACAGCGCGGAGTCGTACCAGGGCACGGGGTTGAACAGGTAGAGCGCGGCCACTCCCAGCGCCAGCAGGCGCACGCGCGGGGTGCGTCGTGCGGCGCCGGACCTCCCGTCGCCGTCCTTCGCGGGTTGCCGGTCGTCGGCCGCCACGTCTACGTTGCCGTTCCACGCCAGGGCGATCCGGTAGAGCACGCACGCGACGACCAGGTCGAGCAGGATCGCCGGCAGCTTGATGAGCTGCCCGATCACCACGGCGGCGTCGGTCCCCAGCAGCCCCGCGATCGCCTGCCCCGTGACGCCCACCCCCCAGAGGATGTACAGGTAGGCGGGCGTGTAGTCCGCAAAGCCGGCGTTCGCGTAGAAGCCGGACGGGCCGTAGTGGGCG
>DAIDTV010000050.1:8783-9316 GCA_027457005.1 Chloroflexota bacterium | reverse complement strand
CGTGAAGCCGACGCTGTCAGGATTCACGGGTGGAGCAACGGGTGGGTGCGGCGATCCGCGCCGTACGAAGGCGGCGGGGATGGCGCCAGTCAGATGTGGCCCGGGAAGCCGGTACGTCGCCGTCGACCGTCTGCCGGATCGAGCACGGCCATCTTGCCTCGTACAGCTTCCGGACCGCGGACCGGGTGGCAGCCACGCTCGGCATCCGACTCGACATCGTGCCGCGATGGCGCGGCGGCGAGCTGGATCGGCTCCTGAACTCCGGGCACTCGGCGATGCACGAGCTCGTGGCGCGCCGGCTCGGCGCCATGCCCGGCTGGCGCTTCGCGCCGGAGGTCTCGTTCTCCTTCTACGGCGAGCGCGGGGTGATCGACGTGCTGGCGTGGCATGAGGCGCGGCGAATGCTGCTGGTGATCGAGCTGAAGACGGCCATCGTCGACGTGCAGGACCTGCTCGCCTCGATGGACCGACGGAGACGGCTCGCGGCGCGAATCGGCAGGGAACGCGGCGCGAAGAACGGCGGAGTGTGCGGC
>DAIDTV010000050.1:0-8773 GCA_027457005.1 Chloroflexota bacterium | reverse complement strand
CACGAACCGCGCCCGGCTGGCCGCACACTCCGCCGTTCTTCGCGCCGCGTTCCCTGCCGACGGACGCACGATACCCGGCTGGCTCGCCGATCCCCGGTCGCGGCTGGCCGCCTTCTCTTTCCTGCAAGTCGTGCACCAGCGGAACGGTAAGTCTGGTCCCGGCGGCCCGGAGCGCGTCCGTCGCGGCTATGACGCGGGGGTGGATCGGCAGCCGAGCACGCGTGAACGGCGTCCGGCTCGCGCAGAGCAACCGCCGGGCCAGGAAGGCGGGGCGCCGGGTCTCGGGCCGGCCCCGAAACAGCCGTAGCGTTCTACCGGTGCAAGTCCTGCAGGATGCAGCCGCGATTCCCGGCGGCGGGACGCCTCCGGCGCAAGTCCTGCAGGATGCAGTGACGATTCCCGGCGGCGGGACGCCTCCGGCGCAAGTCCTGCAGGATGCAGTGGCCAACGGGGCCCGGCACACGACGGGCCACCACGGCCCGAAACACGTCGCGGCCATGATGCGGCCGTGTGGCGGGCCAGGGTGCGGCCCGCCCGTCAACCGAAGTTGCGCAGCTCCGGCCAGAGCGCCGGCCACGCCATCGGCAGCGACCGGCAGATGAAGATGCCGGCCCCCTGCTCCTGGTTGTCCAGCCCGACCCCGTTGTCGACCACACCAGCGTTCGTGCAGGGACCGAACAGCGACGTCCGGTACCCGGGATCCCAGTGCCCGACCAGCACCACCACCGTGCGGTCGGCGGGCGGCGGACCCCAGTACCAGAAGCCCGTGTGGCCGGAGTAGACCGGCGGAAGGCCGGAGCCGAGCAACTCGAGCGCGCCCGCCTCGCCGTAGTTGGCGGTCACGATGACCGCACGCGACCGGTCCGCTGCGGGCAACTGCGCGACCGACCCCTCCACGGCTGAGACCAGCGCCGGCCAGCCGACCTGCTCGGCCGACTCCTTGTAGACGACCGGGATCGGGGTGGTCGCCATCGTCGCCGGCGGCAGGATCGGAAGGACCAGCACGGCCACCAGCGCGCCCGACACGACGGCCGCGACCCCGAACACCCCGGCCCGCAGCCACACCCGGCCGCGCGAGAGCCAGCCGTCGAGGACGATCGCCCCGGCCGCCATCAGCACCGGGAAGTAGCCGACCGCGTAGTAGCTCTTGCCGCCCGTGGCAAAGACGAGCACGAGCGTCACCACGAAGGCGTACCCGACCGTCCGCCACGGCAGGGAAGCCGGGGACCGCAGCAGCCACCAGGCGCCGGCGAGCATCACCGGGAAGAGCAACGGCCCCGCGAGCAGCAGCACCTGCGGCACGAAGGTCGCCCGGTTCTCGCCCGCGTTCCCCGCGATCCCTCCCGCCATCTGGAGCTGCGGCAGGCCGTTGGCCACCTGCCAGGCCAGGTTGGGAAGCCAGATCAGCAGCGCCAGTACGACGGCACCCCAGGCCCAGGGCGAGCGGAACACCTCCCAGCGGCGGGCCAGCACCAGGCCGGCCGCGAGCCCCGCCGCCAGGAACAGGATCGTGTACTTGTTCTCAAGCCCGATGCCGCCCACCAGGCCGACCGCCAGCCACAGCCGTGGATCGGCGCCACCCAGGAGCCGCATCACGAGCAGCAGCGCGACTCCGCACGCCAGCAGCTCGTACGTGGCCGTGCTGTCCAGGTGGCCGGCCGCGAGGTAACCGGACAGGGCAAGGGTCAGCGCCGCCAGCACCTGGGCCCGGCGCGACCCACCCAGGTCGCGGGCGATCATGGCCGCGACGACCACCAGGGCGCCGATGATCAGCGCCGGCACGATCCGGATCGCCGTGGGGGACAGGCCGAGCAGCCACACGACCGCGGCGGACATGAGCGGAGTGAGAGGCGGCTGGTCGGGATAGCCGAGCGCGGGATGGCGCCCAGCCACGATGAAGTAGAGCTCGTCGCGGTGGAAGCCGTACAGGGGTGACACGACGAGGAGGACTCCCACGACGGCGACGGCGATCGCGCCCACCCACGCGATGGGGCTCGCGGCGATGGGGGCAGGCCCGGTGGAGGCCACGTTGGCGGACGGGCCGGTGGTGGACGCGACGGTGGCGGACGGGCCGGCGGTGGAGGCGCCCGTGGTGGCCGGGCCGGTGGACGCGCCAGCAACGGCCGTGCCGGTGGCGTTCTCGCGCTCGACTGACATGCCCCCTCCTGGCTCCCGGGGTCGACACGGCCCCCGGCGCACAACCTACCCTGCCGCCGGCCGGGTGACCATGACTGCGCTGCCGTCCCGGTGGCGACGAGTCGCGCGAGGACGAACGGCGCAACGGGCCGGGACGCCCGGGCTACCTCCGGGCCGGCGATCGTCTCCACTCGACGACGACGAGCCCGATGGCACCGAGCACGAGGATGACGCCCACGATCCCCCAGAACGAGCTGCCGGTCATCGCGCTGCCTCCGACCACGCCGGTCCCCTGGCCGACCCACAGGGCGCCGACCAGGAACACCACCACCGCAAGCCCGAGCCGAGACGTCCGCATCGGATCCCCCAGGGGGGCGTCGCTTCGCCTTCAGTTCGATCGTGCCGCCCTCGGAACATTACGACGGGTTGCCCGGGCTGGTTTCGCAATGCTGCCCGGCCGGTTTCGCGGTCGAACGTCGCCCGGCGTCCATCGCCGCAGCGCGCACTCGGGGCCGACCGGCACTCGCCAGTTCGCGGGCAGGGCTCGTAGCGTCATCGGCAGCTGTGGAGGGGCCGGCCGGCGGAGGGAGAGAGCCGTGACGACGAAACGGCAGATCGACGAGTTCTGGGCGCTGAAACGCATCGCGGTCGTGGGCGTGTCACGCGACCCGAAGCACTTCTCGAACGTGCTCTGGCAGGAGCTGCGCCAGCGGCGGTACGAGGCCGTGCCGGTGAACCCTGCCACCGACCGGCTCGACGGGCAGCCGTGCTTCGCGCGGGTTCAGGACATCGTCCCGCCGGTCGAGGGCGTGCTGATCATGACGCCGCCCCACGTGACCGACCGGGTCGTCCACGACTGCGCGGAGGCGGGCGTGACGCGCATCTGGATGCACCGCGGGGCCGGCGGCGGCGCCGGGAGCGTGAGTCCTGCCGCGGTCGGATTCTGCGAGGCGAACGGGATGGGGGTCGTGGCCGGCTACTGCCCGTACATGTTCCTGCCGGGAACGCCGTTCTTCCACGGGGTGCACGCGTTCGCGAAGAAGCTGACCGGGAGCTACCCGAAGTGACGCGCGCACGGCGACTCCGCGCGACGACCCGCGCAGCTGCTTACCGCGCGACGACCCGCGTGCCGCGACTCCGCGCGACGACGCCCCCGCGGAGAAGCGCCCGATGACGACGGCCGCGGTCGTCTACCGGAGCCGGACCGGGAAGACCCGCCGCTACGCCGAGGAGATCGGGGCGCACCTCCAGGAACACGGCATCGACGCGACGGTCGGCTCCATCGGGGACTGCGACATGGCGGCCCTCGGGGACGTCGACCTGCTCCTGCTCGGGTGCTGGACGAACGGGCTGTTCGTGATCGCGCAGCATCCCGACCAGCCCTGGGTGGCGTTCGCGCGCGACCTTCCACGGGTCCGTGGACGGGTGGGCCTCTTCACGACCTACCAGATCGCCACGGGCAGCATGTTCGGGCGCATGAAGGCCGAGCTGCGCGGCCGCACGCCGGAACCGGTCCTCGGGATGAAGTCGCGCGACGGCCGGCTGTCCGCCGGGGACCGCGCCGCGCTCGACCGGTTCGTCGCCGGGAGCTGAGGCGCTGGCGACGCACGCACGTCGGCGCGCCCTGAGCACGCGCGTGTGTGCAGTCGTTCAGGGCTCGATCGACGCCTGCGCGTTCGCGCCCGGCGCGACCGCCGGCAGTCCCAGCGCCAGGGCGGCATTCACCAGTCGGTCGTCGTAGGTCACGAGCGCCTCCAGGTCCGACCCGAGCTCCAGCGCGCTCGCGAGGTGAATGGCATCCAGGCTGCGCAACCAGGGTGCCCCAATCAGGCCTGCGCGCCCCGCAATGTCCTCTGAGAGCGAGATGACCGCGGCCCGGGCGAGCACATGCGACACCCGCTCGGGATCGCCCACCGGGCGGCGCATCACGGCCCGCCTGACCTCGGTGAGCGCCACGATGCTCGTGGCCTGGACGGGACGGGCAGCAAGGAAGTCGAGAAGCGGGCCGGATTCCGCCTCGGCCACGACGAGCTTCACCAGTGCCGACGAATCCAGGTACACCGTCACCACGGTTCCTCGTCGCGCATCTGTCGCAGGACTTCGCTGAGTGGAGGCCCGGGGGGAGAGGGCGGCGGCGGGCCGAGGTCGGCGATATTGCCGGTCCCGGGCGTGGCACGACCTTCCGCGATGAGGCGATCGAGCACCGACAAGGGCTCGGCAGGGGTGGCGGTCAGCCGGGCCACGGGTCGCCCGTGCTCGGTGACCTCAACCACCTCCCCAGCCTCGACGCGACGCAGGTAGACGGACAGATTCTGCCGGAGCTCACGCACGCCGACGCGTCTCGGTCGATCTGATCCACTCATGTAGCACACGGTAGCACATCGGCTGGCGACTCCCTCCCGGGTCCGACTGGCCGGACCTGCGGCCGATCGTGACGACGGCGGTCCTGGCGCCGTAGCGCGTGCGACGGGGCCGGCCCGGGTCGGACTGCCGCCGCGTCGTCCGGCAGCGGGTTACCCGCCCGGCAGCCGGTGCCTCGCCACGAAGGCCGCGGCCTGCGCGCGGCGCTGCAGGTTGAGCTTCGAGAGGATCGAGCTCACGTAGTTCTTGACGGTCTTGTCCGAGAGGAAGATCTCCGCCGCGATCTCCTTGTTGGTCTTGCCCTCGGCCACCAGCAGCAGGATGCGGCGCTCCTGGTTCGTGAGCCCGGCCAGCTCGTCCTGGTACGTGCCCGACGCGATGCGCCGGACCCGGTCGAGCACCTGCTCGGTGATGGTGGGGTCGAGGAGCGAGCCGCCGCGCCCGACCGCCTCGAGCGCCGCGACCAGGTCGCGCCCGCGGACCTGCTTCAGGAGATAACCGCTCGCGCCGGCCACGATCGACGCGAAGATCGCTTCGTCGTCGGGGTAGCTGGTCAGCATGACCACGCGGATCTCGGGGTGCTCCGCGCGGATCTCCCGGGTGGCTTCGATGCCGGAGCCGTCGGGGAGCCGGATGTCCATCACGATGACGTCGGGCCGGTAGAGGTTGGCCTGCGCGATCGCCTCGGCCGCCGAGGCGGCCTGCGCCACGACCTGGAACCCGGCGTGATGCTCGAGCAGCGACACGATGCCCTGCCGGACCACCTCGTGGTCGTCCACCACCAGGATCCGCAGCGCGGCCGGAACCGGGGCGTGCGTCCCTTCCGATGATCGGGTCGCGGGTTGGGGCTGGCCGGATTGCGGCTGGCCGGACTGCTGCCGGCCGGCTCGCCGGTCTGTGGCAGGCATCGATCTCAGCCGCCGGGCCTGGTCAGCTTCGCGGCCTCGACGAAGCGCCCGGCCGGGGTGACGGTCCGGGGCTGGGACCGCAACCCGAACCGGATCGCCAGCCGCGGCCACTCGGGATCGTCGGGCGCCCAGGTGTGCTCAGGGGTCCCTTCGGCGTCGAACCGGGTCAGGCTACCGTCGGCGACCAGCACCAGCCTTGCTCCCCCGGCGAGCGCCACCTCGCGTCGCCGGTAACGGCGAAGGTGGGTGGCCGGGGCCGGTTCCCGGGCAGGACCGGGCTGTCCCTGGGCAGGATCGGCATGTTCCCGGCCAGGATCGGCATGATCCCCCGGCGCGGCTCGGCGCCGGGCAGGATCTGCCTGGCCCCCGGGCGCGGACGCGCCGCCGTCGACCGCGTCGCGGGTGCGCGACCGGTCAGCCACGGAGGTTCCACCAGTCCGGGTCGTCCCCTCCGGGGAACTTCGCCGCGTGCCACTCGTGACGGCAGTCCAGGCACCACAGGCCACCGAAATGCTCGCCGTCCACCGCGACGTTCGACGACTTGCAGGCGGGGCACTCGCGGCGTTCGGCCATCCAGGCGCCGTACTGGGCCTGGGTGACGTCCTCGCGGCGTCGCTCCGTTACCGCGCTCTTCGCGAGATCGTGCGCGGGTTCACGGCGGGCGAGGGGCTTGGCCCTGGCCGACCCCCTACGCCGAGGGTCGGATCCCATGTTCCCACTGGTCACGCGTCAACCCCTTTGCGGCTGCCCTGGTTCGGATGGCAGGCGCACGGTCCGTTCCATGAGAGCAATCGACCACGCGGGAGCAGCGCCGCAAGGGGCGGCGATGACGTCACGGTACTCTCTCCCGGGCAATCGCGCACCGGGTGGTCCGTCAGGCCGGGCCGTCCCCGGCCGGCAGCTTCTCGACGTCGATGGTGCGGACGCGCCGCGTGCCCCCGGCGTCGGTGCGCACGAACACGGACGGGATGGCCGTCCCGGCAAGCGCCTCCACGACCGCCGTCTCGCCGGCATACAGCCCGGTCCCGTTGATCCGCACACGGTCACCGACGGCGAAGTCCCCACCCCCGGCCCGCGCCGCCAGGTCGATCGACACGACGGTCGGCCGCTGGAACGGGACGTCCCGGTTCGCGGCGCGCTGGCTGGTCGCGGTGCGGGCGGGCGGGTAGGTCTGCTTGCGCTTCCGCATGTCAGCTTCGCCCCCTCGGTCGCGCCTGCTCCTTCGGCGGTCGGGGCTCGTGGCCCGGGCGCGGCGGCCTCGGGGCGGTCCCCGGCGCCATGTCCGGTTTCCGGGGCTCCGGGCCCCGGGCGCGCGCCGCCTTGACCGACTGCGTGAAGGACTCGGCCACGTCCGGAGACAGGCTGCGCATCCACGCGTCCTGGATCTCGCGCATCCGCTGCGTCTCCGCGGCTCGCCGCTCGCGAACCTGCACCGAGTACTTCGACATTCGATCCCCTCGCTTCGCTCGACGTCCGTGGGCCGTGCGCCGGTCGCCGATCGGGTCGCGGACCTCGAGGGCCGGCCGCGTTCTTCGACCGCGCCGACCGGGTCCACCGTATCGCCCGTTCATGTTCGTGCTCAGTCGCGCTCCGTGCCGGGGGCCTGCGCGCGATCGGCCACGCGCGAGCCTCACCGCACGAGACGGCGATGTGTGCACGGTACCCTGTTCCGACGGATCGCGTAGCGCCGTTCGGGTCGGTCCTGCGACACGTCACCACTTGCGCCCTGCCCGCGGACTCGTAGACTGTCGCGTCAAGCCGGCCGGCGCTGCTCGGGCAAGGGCCGGCGGGCGCTCCAGAGCCAGGCAACCCCCCGATCGCGAGGTTCCCGTGCCGCGCTACGTCCCGGCGTCATCCATGGAGTCGCCGCGCTTCACCGGGCCCTCCACGTTCGCACGCCTGCCGTACGTGCAGACGCTCGAGGACGTCGACCTGGCGGTGGTCGGCGTGCCGTTCGACACCGGGGTGACCTACCGGGTGGGCGGCCGTTTCGGACCCAACGCGGTACGCGCCGCGTCGGTGATGCTGCGCCCCTACAACCCGAACCTCGAGGTGGCCCCGTTCGAGCTACTCTCCTGCGTGGACGCGGGCGACGTGGCGATCGTGCCGGGGTACACCCAGCGCAGCTACACCGCCATCGAGCACCACGTGGCGCCCATCGTGGAGGCCGGGGTGGTGCCGCTGCTCATCGGCGGCGATCATGCCTGCACGCTCCCCCACCTGCGCGCCACGCGCTCGCGCGGCCCGGTGGCAGTGATCGACTTCGACTCCCACACCGACGCCTGGGACAGCTACTTCGACGAGCGGTACAACCACGGCACGTGGATGCGGCGGGCCATCGAGGAAGGGCTCGTGGACACCGCCCACTCCATCGAGGTGGGCCTGCGCGGCTCGTTGTACGGGGCGGCCGACTGGACGAGCCTGACCGACGAGCTCGGCCTGGCCTACCTGACCACCGAGCAGGTGCTCGCGATGACCGCCGAGCAGGTGGCCGGCGCGATCCGCGCCCGGGTGGGCGACCGGCCCGCCTTCATCAGCTTCGACATCGACGTGGTCGACCCGGCCTTCGCCCCCGGTACCGGGACTCCCGAGCCGGGCGGGCTCTCCTCGCACGAGGCGCTCGCGATCGTGCGGCGGCTCACGGGGATCGACTTCGTGGGCTTCGACGTGGTGGAGGTGATCCCGGCCTACGACCCGGCCGGGCAGACCGCCTTCCTGGCCGCCAACCTCGCCTACGAGATGCTCTCGCTCGTGGCGCTGCGGCGGCGGGACCGTTCGTGACCGAGGCTTCCGCCCGGGCGTTCCGCTGGCCCGACGGCGTCCGTGCGGCGGCCGCCGTCACGTTCGACGTCGACGCGGAGAGCGCCATCCTCGCCGACGCCCCGGAGGCCGCCTCGCGCCTGAGCGTCATGACCCACCAGGCGTACGGGCCCCGGACCGGCGTGCCCCGGCTGCTGCGGATCCTGGAGCGGCGCGGGCTGCGGGCCACCTTCTTCGTCCCGGGCCACACCGCGGACCGCTTCCCGGACGCCGTCCGTGCCATCCGCGACGCCGGACACGAGATCGGGCACCACGGTTACTGCCACGAGCCGGTCTTCCGGGCCACCGCCGGGGACGAGGAGGCGTACCTCCTCCGCGGGCTCGAGGCACTCGACCGGGTCGCCGGGGTGCGGCCGGTGGGGTACCGCGCGCCGTGGTGGGAGACCACGTACCGGACGCCGGCCCTGCTGGCGCGCCATGGGTTCCGCTACTACTCGAGCCTGATTGACGCCGATCGGCCGTACCGGCTCGACGCGTCCGGGGCGAGCGATGAGACCGCTCCCGGGAAGGCACCCGGCCGGCCCGGGATCGTCCCCGCCGGGGCGCGG
>DAIDTV010000049.1:9004-9342 GCA_027457005.1 Chloroflexota bacterium | reverse complement strand
GTCATCATGGTCGGCCAGAACATCCTGAGCCGGGCGTCGGACAAGCGCGCCGACATGACGTACCAGGACGCCGAGGCGACGTTCCACCAGGCCGAGCAGATCCAGGCGCACCTCAAGGCCCAGGATGACGCGATGAACGCGCTGCTCGAGAAGGTGGAGGCGCTCGAGGCCGCGCTCGCGAAGGCGTAACCGGAGCCGGTAGGCCGGCGACGCCGCGCGGGCGCGCGAGTGGCTGCGGGAGTTGCAGGAGCGCGGCTACCTCGACGACAACGTCGACCTCGATGCCTTCTTCGCCCAGCTCGAGGAGCAGGGGCTGATCCGCGCCGGCGGCGCGGATC
>DAIDTV010000049.1:0-8994 GCA_027457005.1 Chloroflexota bacterium | reverse complement strand
GTCCAGTCACGTCCCCTCTCGGGCTTGTTCCCCGGCTACGCGACGCTACCCGGGGCCGCATCCCCGCTGAATGACGCTTCCACAGCCCACGGGGAGGAGGCTGCTTCCACGCTCACCTTACCGCCTAAGCGGCGAGGGCGAGAGCAGGCTGGCGGTTGCCAGTTACTTCGTTTGCCGCCTGTTTAACGAGGCCAGACGGCACCTCGGCTCGCGTTCCCTGGGGCTCGGGCCCTGTCGAAACCACGCATCCCCATGCCGGACTTCCGTCCGGATGTTCCATTCTAGCCGACAGACCGGCGGAATCCAAGCCCATCCATCCGCCGGCCACCCGCGTCCTCCCCTACCGGCCGCGTTCCCCATCGGCGAGTTCCCGCGCGAGCTCCCGCCGCGCGTCCCGTTCGGCGATCTCGCGGCGACGGTCGTGCTGCTGCTTGCCCCGCGCCAGGCCGAGCTCGATCTTGGCGAGCCCCCGGTCGGAGATGTACAGGCGCAGCGGGACCAAAGTGAGGCCCTTGCGGGTGGTGCGCCCCAGCAGCTCGTCGATCTCGTCGTGATGCAGCAGGAGCTTGCGCGTGCGCCGGGTGTCGTGGTTGAGGCGGTTGCCGCCCTCGTACGGCGCGATGTGGGCACCGATCAACCACGCCTCGCCGCGCTCGATGCGCGCGTACGCGTCCTGGAGGTTCACCTTGCCGGCGCGGACGCTCTTGATCTCGGTCCCGGTCAGCACGATCCCCGCCTCGACGGTCTCCTCGATGGAGTACTCGTGGCGTGCCTTGCGGTTGATCGTGATGGTGTGCTCGGACATGCGGACGATCCTTCGGGCGGCGGCCGGTCGGTCCGGGCGTCGGCGTGAAGCTCCGGAACGACGCCTGCGAGCGGCAGGGCGAGGTGGCGGGACAGCGGCGAGGGGTGAACGCGGGCGAGCCGACAGCATACGGACAACCCGGCCCGGACGCACGAACGCCGGCCCATGGAGGGCCGGCGTTCGGTTGCTTACCAACCTGCGGTTAAGCCGAGGCCTCCCGCGGGGTGGCGCAATGACTGTCTATCACTGCACATCACCTCCTTTCGTTGGGCGGAATACTAGCCACTGTCTCGGCCGAAGGCAAGCGGCCCGGGGGTCCGCCTCAGCCGCCCGACCGAGGAGCCACAGCGCCCGCGGCGACCGCGCTCACCCTGCCCGCGGCCGCCGCCGAGGGACCGCCGCCGGGTGTGCCCCCGCCCGTGAGCAGCTGGATCGCGCGATCCAGCTCGGGGTCCGTGCCCACCGGCGCGTTCGCCGGAGGCTGGAACAGGACGTTGGGCGTGAGTCCCTTCCCGTTGATCCAGCGCTTCGAGGGCGTCAGCCAGCGCGCGATCGTCAGCTTGAAGCCCCCCATGTCCTGTCCGAGCAGCTGCCACTCCTGCACGGTCCCCTTGCCGTACGTGGTCGTCCCCAGGAGGGTGGCCCGGCCCGTGTCCTGGAGCGCGCCGGCCAGGATCTCCGATGCGCTCGCGGTGCCCTTGTCGACGAGGACCACGACCGGAAGCGAGTGGGCGGTCGCGATCCCGCCCGGCTCCGCGTCGATGGCCCGCCGGGAGCCATCCGCGGCCTGCTCCCAGTAGATCGGACCGTTCCCGATGAACTGGCTCGCGATCGTCCGTGCCTGGTCCACGAACCCCCCGGGGTTCCCGCGCAGGTCCAGCACCAGGCCGTGCACGCCTCCGGCGAGCAGCGCGCGGAGCTGGGCCGTGAAGTCGGCGGCGACGCCCGAGCCGAAGCTCGTGATCTGGATGTAGCCCACGGTCCCGTTCGCGACCGTCCGGCTCGTGACGTCCTCCGGGTTCACGATGTCGCGGACGACCCGGACCTCGAACGCGGCGGCCGCCCCGCGACCGATCCGCAGCGTCACCGGCGTGCCGCGCGGGCCCCGCACCATGGTCACGACGTCATCGAGGGTCCGGCCGGTCACGCCGGCTCCGTCGACCGCGAGGATCAGGTCGCCGGCCCGCAGCCCGGCCCGCTCCGCCGGCGAGCCCGGGATGGTCCGGACGATCACCACCGTGCAGGTCGGGCCGATCGGCGCGCAGCCCTGGGCGCCCGACGGTTCGACGGTGGTGACGACCGCCCCGATCCCTTCGAACTGGCCGGACAGGCCCGTGAGCGAGGCGCGGTATGCCTCGCCCGTCATGTACGTCGAGAAGGGATCGCCGAGCGCCTTGAACATGCCGTTGATGGCGCCCTCGATGAGCGCGTGGCGGTCCACCGGGATCCCGGCGTACCGCTGCTCGATCGAGTTGAAGGCGTCCCAGAACGGCTGGAGATCGGCGGAGAGCTGCTGCGGCGTCCCGTCGGTCAGGGCGGTCTGTCTGCCGAGCAGGAAGCCGCCCGCGAAGAGGACGCTTCCCGCGAGCACCGCGCCACCCAGCACCGCGAGCCACGTCGCGGCCCGGCGCCGCGTGGCACGGGCCGGCGTCGCGGGCAGGTCCCCGTCATGCGATGAGGGAGGCGCGTCCGGGACCGCTGCGGCGGGATCGGGGTACGGCGGAGGAATCTGCATCGTTCGGTGCCTCGTCGCGTGCCACGGCACTGCGGTGGCAATCGGCGCGAGGACCGATTGTGCGCGCTTCGGGGGCGGGGCGCGCGCGCCGGGGCGGAGCGCGTCAACCGGCCGGCGGGCCGTCGGGCGGACCGGGCCGCTCCCCCCACGGGGGTCGGGTCAGCGGATCAGGTACGTGCGGACGGAGATGGCGGCACCGACGCCACCCAGCGCGAGGCCGGCCCCAACCACGACCAGGATCAGCTCCTCCGCCAGGTTCCGGTCGAACTGGATGGGGACCTGGCCGATCAGTGTGGCCACCCCCTGGCCGATCGGCTGGGCCGCCAGCGCGAGGATCCCCAGCGTCACCGCCGCGCCGAGCAGCCCCACGAGGACCCCCTCGAAGATGAACGGCCAGCGGATGAACGCGTCTGACGCGCCGACCAGCCGCATGATCTCGATCTCCTCGGACCGTGCCACCACGGCCAGTCGGATCGTGTTCACGACGATGAACAGCACCGTGATCCCGACCAGCCCCAGGACCACCACGCCGGCGGTGCGCAGGAAGCCGGTCACGCTCAGCAGCGCATCCACCACGTGCTGGGTCTCGAGGACGTCGGTGACCACGCCCTGGGCGGCCTGGAGCGTCTGGATCACCGTGCCGTACACGTGGGGGTCCTTCAGCTTCACCTGGATGCTGGCGGGAATGGGGTTGGTGCCGGTCTCGCTGGAATAGTCGGGCTGGCCCTGCTGGCGCAGCTGCTCCTGCCACTGCGCAAGGGCCTGCTGCTTGTCGAGGTAGTCGACCTCGGACACCTCGGGGAGGGCGCGGACCTGGGCCACCAGCGCGTCGATGCGGGACTGCGGGACCCCGTCGGCGATGAACGCCTGCACCTCGACCTTCTGCTCGATGAAGCGGAGGCCGGCGTCCATGCCCGAGAGCCCGATGACGAGACCCGCCAGCATCAGCAGCATCAGCGTCATCGTGATCGTGGCGGCCAGGCTCATGACGGCGTTGCGCCAGAACCCCTGCCAGGCGCGGCGGATGGAGAAGGCGAGGAATCGAAGCATGGGTCAGTACTCGCGATGGTAGCCGCCGACCTCGTCGCGCACCACGCGCCCGTCCTCCAGCGCGACGACGCGGCGGCGGAGCGCGGTCACGACCTCGGCGTTGTGGGTGGCCATGAGGACGGTGGTGCCCAGCTCGTTGATGCGAAGCAGCAGCTGGATGATCTCCCAGCTGATCAGGGGATCCAGGTTGCCCGTCGGCTCGTCCGCGATGATCACCCGTGGCTCGTGCACCAGGGCCCGCGCGATCGCCGTCCGCTGCTGCTCCCCGCCGGAGAGCTGGGTCGGGAGCTGGTCGCCCTGCGCGGTGAGCCCCACGAGGGCGAGCACCCGCTCGACGGCCGGGCGGATCTGGCGGCCCGGCGTTCCGGTCACCTCGAGCGCGAACGCGACGTTCTCCCGCACCGACTTGTTGGGGAGCAGTCGGTAGTCCTGGAACACGATGCCGATCCGGCGCCGGAGCTTCGGGACTTCGCGGCGGGACAGGCGGCTGACATCCCGGCCGGCGACGAACACGGTGCCGCTGGTGGCGACCTCGTCCCGGATCAGCAGCTTGATCAGGGTGGTCTTGCCGGCACCGGACGGTCCCACGAGGAACACGAAGTCTCCATCGGGAACCGCCAGATCGACGTCGGCCAGCGCGCGGCGCCCGTTGGGGTAGACCTTGCTCACGTCCTCGAGCGCGATCGAGATCCTGCGTGGCTCCGGCAGGCCACCCACGACCGCGCTCGTGCCCTCGACGGCGTCCGGCTCGGGGTGGCTGACGGTGGCAGCGGCGAGCGCGCCCGCGATGCGGCGCGTCGATGTGGTCATGTCTGGCTCCGCGAGCGGAGGTTTCCGGAGACTCCGCACGCGGGCACGGCGAGCAAAGCCACGTGGGGGTCAGGGTAGCACAGGGGACGGGTCCGGCCGCCCGACTGGTTCGGGCCGCGGGGCATCCCCGCGCGGCCGCTCAGGTCGCCTGCGACATCGGGCGGTCGCCAGGGCCCGAGCGCTCGTCGCCATGCCGCGCCGGGTCCCGGAGCGCGGCGAGCACCGCCGCGTGCAGGACCCCGTTGGTGGCGACCACGCTGCCGGCCTCCACCCCCCGGGCGCCCCCGAAGTCGCTCATCCGCCCTCCGGCCTCCTCGACGAGCACGAGCGGCGCGGCCAGGTCCCACGGGTGGATCCCCACCTCGAGCATCGCCTCCGCGGCGCCCTCGGCCACCAGCGCGTAGCCCCAGAAGTCGCCGAACCCGCGGTCGCGCCATGCCCCGCGGATCAAGCCCGCGAACCCCGGTGCCCAGCCCGAGTCCATGATGGCGAACGGCGACCCGTAGAGGACCTGGGCATCGGCCACGGCCCGAACGCGGGATGCCTCGATCCGCCGCGGCTCGGCCGACCCGACCGGGTCGGCCCGCACGACCCACGCGCCACCGCCCCGCCAGGCGAACCAGCGCTCCCGGAGCGCCGGGGCGGACAGCACGCCGACCTGCATCTCGCCGTCGCGCTCGACGGCCAGCAGCGTGCCGAAGAGCGGCACTCCCCGGACGAAGTTGTGGGTGCCGTCGATCGGGTCGATGTACCAGCGCACGGCCGCGTCGCCCGCCTCGGTGCCGTACTCCTCGCCGACCAGCCCGTGCCCCGGGTAGGCGGCCAGGACACGCTCCCGCAGCAGCGTCTCGATGGCCCGGTCGGCCTGGGTCACGAGGCTGCGGTCCGGCTTCGTGGAGATCTCGAGGTCGCGCCGGAAGTGGCGGAGGGCTATCTCGTCGGCCGTGTCGCAGCAGGACAGGGCGAACGCCAGCCAGCCGCGCAGCTCGGCGTCCGTGCCGCGACGCAGGGCCGCGCTCCAGGCGGGTCCGTGGGCGGTCGCGTCGAACGCCTCCCCGTCGAAGCGCCCCGGCGCCCGCGGATCGGGACCGTGCGGGTAGCCCATCGCTGACCTGCCGCCTGCCCGTCGCTCAGAGCAGCGCGAAGCTTGCGGGCATGTAGCGTTCCAGCCCCTCCCACGGGCGGGTCGACCCGACGATCCCGGGGAATCCCTCGAACCGGAACCCGGCGTGGAGCAGTGCCACCATCGCGCGGTGGTTCACGCCCGGCACAAGGGCCAGGAATGGGCCCGGTGGCGACTCGCGCGCCACCAGCGTGCCGAGCACCGCCGGATAGAGCGTGTCGTCCAGCAGCGCGACTGGGCCGAGCCGGCCCGAGCGCTGCGCGTACCCGTAGCCCACGGCCTCGCCCGCGCCCGAGCGACGGAACAGCACGCCGCGCCGCCCTTCGTGGGCCCAGAACCGGTGGTCCTCGGGACGCGCAAAGCCGAGCGTGCCCCGGTCGACGGTCGCCAGGGTGTCGGCGAGGGCGTAGGTGGCCGGAAGCGCCTCGAACCCGGTCGCCACCACGTCCCGCGGCAGTGCCGGCAGCACGCCGTCCCGGGGGCGGCCGATCGCCGTGAACAGCGGGACGCGCGGCACGATCCCGTAGCCCGCGTACAGCCCGGTGGAGATGGGCTGGATCGAGTCCACGCACGTGCCCATGAGGCCCGGCTCCGCGCCCCCCGCAACGGATGCGTCGCGCCCGGCGCCGGCCACTCCGGCATCCGAACCGGCCACTCCGGCCTCCGAACCGGCCACTCCGGCGCCCGAGCCCCCCACTCCGGCGCTCGAGCCGGCCGCCAGCGGCCCGCGCGGGAACGTGCGAAGGAGGAGCTGCCGCCCGAGGCCACCCGCCTGGGCCTCGGGGCGGATGAAGAGCAGCGCCAGGTACCAGGTCGACTCCCGCTGCCACGCGGTGCCGAACCCCAGGATTCGCGGCGGTTCCGGGTCGCCGGTGGAGGAGGGCGACTCGGCGAGCCATGACCGCTCCGCATCGTGCTCGAGCAGGTGCCCGATGAGCCGCGCCAGTGACCCGGGATCGCGGGGCGGGATCGCCTGGTCCAGCCGCCGGTACAGCGGATCCACCGACTGGTAGAAGACGTCGATGCAGGCCGGGATGTCCCCCGGGCCGATCGGCCGCAGGATCGCGGGCTCCGCGTCGGCCCTCACGACTCCGCGCCCCCGTCGGTGGTTGCCTCGCGCTCGAGCTCGGCCAGCATGAAGACGTCGAGGTCTCCGTCGAGGACCGCGCCGGTATTGCTCGTCTCGACCTCGGTGCGCAGGTCCTTCACCATCTGGTACGGGTGGAGCACGTACGAGCGGATCTGGTGCCCCCAGCCCGCCTCGACGTGTTCGCCGCGGATGGCCGCGAGCTGCGCCTCGCGTTCCTCCAGGGCACGCTCCAGGAGCCGCGCCCGGAGGACCTTCATGGCGGTGTCCTTGTTCTGGAGCTGCGAGCGCTCGTTCTGGCTCTGGGTCACGATCCCGGTCGGGAGGTGCGTGATGCGCACCGCGGAGTCGGTCTTGTTGACGTTCTGTCCGCCGTGCCCGGTGGCCCGGAACGTGTCGATGCGCAGGTCGTCCGGATCGATCGCGACCTCCACCTCGTCCTCCACCTCCGGAAGGACCTCCACCAGCCCGAACGTGGTCTGGCGGCGCTTCTGCGAGTCGAACGGGCTGATCCGGACCAGCCGGTGCACGCCCCGCTCCGCCCGCAGGTAGCCGTAGGCGTCCCTCCCGTCCACGGCCACGGTGACGCTCTTGAGGCCCACCTCCTCGCCCTCGGTCTGGTCGAGGATCTCGGTGGCGAAGCGGTGGCGCTCGGCCCAGCGCAGGTACATGCGCAGCAGCATCTGGGCCCAGTCGGTCGCCTCCGTGCCGCCGACGCCCGCGCTGATCGTGAGCAGCGCGTCGCGTTCGTCGTACTCGCCGCTGAACAGCAACTCGGTGCGCAGCCGGGCGTACGCGGCGTCGAGCTCGGCGTACTCGGTGTCCACGGCGCTCGCGAGCTCCGGGTCGGGATCCTCGGCGGCCAACTCGGCCAGCTCGGTGAGCTCGTTCGCGCGATGCTCCAGGTCCCGCCAGGTCGTCAGTTCCTCGCGGAGCCGATCGGCGTCCCGCATGAGCCGCTGGGCAGCCGCCGGATCGTCCCAGAGATCCGGGCGGGAGGCGCGGCCGTCCAGCTCGCTGAGCCGGTCTTCCTTTACGGCAAGGTCAAAGCCGCCCCGAGGTCGCGCGGACACGCTCCACGAGGTCACGGACGGACGCGAGGTCCATCAGCGACGCGCTCGCAGGTCCTGCAGCAGGATCGGGCGCAGCTCGATCATCCGCAGGGCGGTCTTGCTCCGGGCGACGACGGGGTTCACGCAGGGACAATACCCGTTATGGGGGCAGACGCCACAGTTGCCGTCACAGTCGAGGCTCGCGGCGTAGCTGCACTTCCGGCAGTCTCTCTCACATGCGATCAGATCGAGGAACCCTTCTTCGACGACCTCCGCCCGCACAACACCCTCGCTGCTGCGATCCACCGCTGTCGAACGACCCTGGGGGGACGGCCCGGGTGGCAAACGGAACGCCAGAGCGCGGACTCCGGCGTTTCACGGAAGTATACGAACGGCCGGCCATGTTCTCAAGAGGTTGCGTGCGAAAATCCGGATCTTGCGTTCCCATTTCGCGCCGCGGCCCCGGTCCTGGCGCAATCGCCCCGACCTCGCCGGGTCCGGCGGGCCTTACCGGCCGGTCACCAGGTACAGCGCGAGCGCGCCCAGCTCGTGGATCGTCGCTTCCGCCCGCGCGGTCGCGTCGAGGTCGCTCGGGCTCGTCGCGGTGGGTGAGCCGTATGCCTGGATTCCCAGGTCGGCCGCGATCCGCAGCACCCGCAGCATGTGGGTGCGGTCGCTCACGAACAGCGCCGAGCGGAGCCCTCGTGCGCGCAGGATGGCGGCCACGTTTCCCAGTGACTCCGCGGTGTCCCGGCCCGTCCGCTCGGCCAGGATTGCCTCCGCGGGGACGCCGCGGTCCTCCGCGTACTCCTGGGCGATGTCCGCTTCCGCGGTGGTGTCTCCGGGGGCCCTGCCGCCGGTGACCACGAGGTACGGCGCGACGCCCTGCAGCCAGAGTTCCACGGCGTGGTCGATCCGCGCCGCGAATACCGGCGAGGGCTCGTTCCCGTAGTGCGCCGCGCCCAGGACCACGATGGCGTCCACGGGGCGGCCCCGCTCGTCAGTGGCCCCCTGCTGCCAGATCCGGAACGTGGTGTAGCCGCCGAGCGCGATCACACCGACGACGCCGGCCAGCCCCAGGCGGACCAGCGTCGCGGTCAGCGGCCGTGGCACTTCTTGTACTTGAGCCCGCTCCCGCAGTAGCAGGGGTCGTTGCGCCCGATCTTCGGCGCGCCGACCGGCCGAGGCGCTCCCCTCGACCCCTCGATGCTGTTCTGCATCATCTCGTGGGTGGTGTCGCGGCCCAGTCCCCGCAGCGCCGGCGGCGGCACCTGGCCGGCACCGGTCACCTGGCTGGTTCGCGGACCGGCCGCGGCTCCGCCAGTGCCGGTG
>DAIDTV010000048.1 GCA_027457005.1 Chloroflexota bacterium | reverse complement strand
GAGGGCCTGGGGGCTGCTGACCAGGATCCGCGATCCCGCATCGTGCCGCCATGCGGCGAGGGCGGCGACCCGCGCGGCCGTCTCGTCGCGGACCAGCTCTCCCCGCTCGTAGGCGAGCGCAGTCCGCGGCTCGAGCACGACGATCGCCGAGGGGTCACCCAGCCACGCCAGGAGCTCCTCGGCCACCCGATCGGCGATCTCGGCGTCCCGCGCGATCCAGGCGAGGCGCTCCCCCGTGGCGAGCGCGAGCGCCGCCGCGAGGTACGTCTTGGCACCGTGCGGCATCGAGGCGTACACGACGTGCCACAGGTCGCGCCCGACGCGTCCCTCGCGGACCCGTGCGTACCGCTCGGCCAGGCCGCGGAGCTCGGCGGTCGCGGCCAGCAGCGGGGGCAGTGACGAGAGGTCCGCGACCCTGATCCGGGCCGCGCCCGACGCCGCGGAGCCCGCGCGGCCCGCCTGCCCGGCCCGCAACCGCCGGCCGGCGAGTTCTGCCGACGCCTCCGCGATGTGCCGGTCACGGCCCCGGCGGCCGCGCAGGCGCTGCTCGGTCACGTCGGCTCAGGACCTGGAGGCGCGGTCGGACGGGTGGGGCAGGATGCGCCGCCAGCCCGACATCGTGCGCCGGATTCCGTCGGGCCCGGTGGGGCCCCCGATCTCTCCGGCCCCGGGTTCCGAGGCGGGCGGGGGCTGGTTGTCCTCCCGGCTCGCCTCTTCGGCGCCGACGGCCGGTGCTGGCTTCGCCGCGGCCCCTGCCCGTTGCGAGTCCGTCGCCGGGAGCGTCCAGCCGTTCCAGCGGTTGGCGGCCGCCTGGGCCCCGTCGCGCGCCCAGGACTCGACGGCGTCGGCCGCCGCGTCCAGCAGCTCCGGCAGGAGCCGCCGCTCGTCCCCCGAGAAGCGGCTCAGCAGGTGATCGATGGCGTCCCGCCGCGGCTCGCCGATCCCGACGCGAAGCCGCGCGAAGTGCTGCGTCTCGAGCTCCGCAACGATCGAACGCAGCCCGTTGTGGCCGCCGTGGGTCCCCTCCGGCCGAATGCGCAGCCGTCCGAAGGGCAACGCGAAGTCGTCCACCACGACGAGCATCTGCTCGAGTGGCACGTGTTCCCGCGCCAGGATCTTGCGGACGGCGATGCCGGAGTCGTTCATGAACGTGAGCGGCTTGACCAGCACGATGTCGAGGTCGCCGAGGCGCCCCCGCACGGAGATGGCCGCGTCGCGCTCCTTGCCGCGTCCCGACAGGCCCGCGCGGTCGGCGATCCGGTCGAGCACCATCCAGCCGACGTTGTGACGGGTCTCCGCGTATTTCGGCCCGGGGTTGCCCAGCCCGACCACGAGCTTCGGGACGCTCATCGCGGCCGGGACCGCCGGGCGGGACGAGACCGGCGGGCGTGCCTCGCGTCGGGGCGGCCCGCTTCGGGGCGGCCAGCGTTGGGGCGGCCCGCACCGGCGTGGCCCGCACGGGCGTGGCTCGCATCCGGGCGGCCCGCTTCGGCCAGGATGCGGCGCTCCAGGCTCCGCATGGCGGCCTCCTCCTCCGCATCGGCGTGGTCCCAGCCGCAGACGTGGAGCACGCCGTGGACCACGAGCAGTGCAAGCTCGTCGGCCGGTGCCCCGGCCACGGCGCCGGTCTGCCCTCCGCGCCCTTAGTGCGCCTGGGCCACGGCCCGCCCGACCGAGACGACGATGTCGCCCAGGTGCGGCCGAGTGCCCGGCGGGAGCGCGAACGCCGTGGCCGGGCCCGGGGCTCCCGGTGCCTGCCCGGGGTGCGATGGGAACGCGGCAGGGGGAAAGAGCGGGAAGGAGAGCACGTCGGTCGGGCCCCGCCTGCCCATCGCGCGCAGGTTCAGCGCCGCCAGCTCGGCATCGTCGGAAAGGATCACTCCGATTGAGGCCGGCCCCGGGGCGCGAGCGGATTCCAGGGTCGCGGCGCACAGGCGCGCCAGCGCATCGATCGAGAGGAGGCGCGGGACCCCGGGCCTCGTCGTCAGCTCGACTCGCCACGGCGGCAGGTAGCGGACGGCGGTGTGGTCCGCGGGTTCCTTCCGGGAGGTCGTGCCCGTCCGGTGGGGGGCCGGCGGCAGGTCCTCGGCGCCGGGGCGAGGCGACCCGCCTCCGCCAGATCCCTCGGCCGCGCGCCCCGGTCCGCGCCCGGGCGCGGGCACGACCGCCCGGCGCCGGCGATCCGGCGCGACTCCAGCTCGACGATCTTGTTCTGGGGATACTCGATGCGCTGGTGGTACATGCCCAGCAGCTGCACCACGAACGCCTCGCGGATCCGCTCGAGGTCGCTCAGCGTCAGGTCGCACTCGTCGAACTGGCCGTCCTCGAGCCGCTCCCGGATGATGCGGGCCACCATCGCACGGATGGTCGGCTCGTCGTGGCCGGTCAGCGACCGCACCGACGCCTCGACGCCATCCGAGAGCATCAGGATGGCGGCCTCCCGGCTCTGCGGCTTGGGCCCGGCATGGCGGAACCGCGCCTGGTCGACCGACGCGGTGGCGGCCTCCGCGTCCGGCGTCCCCGGGGCGAAGCCCGCCGCGGCCTGCTCCTGCGCCTTGGCGTAGAAGTAGCTCATGAGCGCGGTCCCGTGGTGCTGCGGGATGAACGCGATGATCGCCTTCGGCAGCCCGTACCGGTAGGCGAGATCGATCCCGTTCGCCACGTGCTCCTTGAGCACGGCCGCGGATTCCTCGGGCGTCAGCAGGTCGTGGACGTTGCCCATCCCACCCTGGTTCTCGATGAACGCGGCCGGGTTCGCCAGCTTGCCGATGTCGTGGTAGTAGGCCGCCACGCGCGCCAGCAGCGGGTCCGCCCCGATCGCCTCCGCCGCCCGCTCGGCCAGGTTCCCGACCATCAGCGAGTGGTGGTACGTGCCGGGCGTCTCGAGCAGGAGCCGGCGGAGAAGCGGCTGGGAGGGATTCGCCAGCTCGAGGAGCTGGAAGCTGGTCGTGATGCCGAACAGGTTGCCGAGCACCGCGAACGATCCCACCGCGACGATGGCCGAGCCACCCGCGGAGCCGGCGGCCGCGCCCCACAGCTGGAGGAGACCGGTCAGGTCGCGTTCGCCCAGCAGCGTGAAGATCGCGACCACCGCGGCGTTGACCACCGCCATAGCCAGGCCGGCCTGGACGAACCGGTGGAACCGGTCGCCCCGGTGGAGCACGATGATCCCCACCAGGCCGCCCAGGAAGATGTACGTGGCCAGCTCCACGGTGCCGGACACGGCGCCGCCGAGGACGGCCAGCGTGCCCAGCACCACGATCGCGGCGCCGCTGTCGAGCAGGATCGCGAGCAGCAGGCCGACGGTCGCCACCGGGATGAAGAACGGCAGGATGGGGCGCCCGGCGGTCAGCTTCAGCGCGAGCACGGCCCCCACGAGCATGAGACCGACCAGCAGCAGCGCGTTGTCGCGGTGCCACAGCTCGGGCCGGTATCGCCAGACCCATCCGAGCAGCAGGGCCACCACCAGCACCGCGAGCAGGAACCAGCCCGCCAGCTTGGCCAGGTCGGGCTGGGGGTTCTGAAGCCCGAGGGCCTGGATCTTCTCCATGTCGGTCGGGGTGATCGTGTGGCCCTGGTCGACGACCACCTCGCCCTGCTTGACGGTGACCGTGACGGGCTGGGTATCCTGCTGCGCCTGGGTGCGCGCGGCCTGCGTGGCGGCCGCGTCGTACGACGAGTTGGCCACCAGGAGTGGCTCGATGATCTCGCCGGCCAGCGCCCGCTGGTCGGCCGGCACGCCCTGCGGCAACGCCTCCGGAAGCGCCAGGCGGGCGGAGTCGAGCTCGGAATCACGCACCTCGGCCTGCTGGGTCGAGATCAGCGTGCTGCGCATCTCGTCGCGCAGCGTGGTCCAGGAGGCCATGTCCAGTCCCTGGAGCGTGGCCATCGCCGTCTTCGACAGGTTCGGCAGCGCCCCGGCCAGGGCCGCCTTCCGGGCCTGTTCGGAGAGCACGGCGCCGAACGCGGCGTCCACCGGGGCCACCAGCGCGTCGAACTCGGCAGCCTGCTTCGCGGCCGCCAGGTCACCCTTCTGGGTCGTGTAGTCGTACTGCGGCGGAACGGCCTGCACCGCGGCGTCCTGCGCCTGCTTCGTGAGGATGGCGCTCACGAAATCCACCGTGCGCGGCGCGGTGATCGCGCTGGGAGCGATGTCACCGACCGAGACGTGATACGCGGCGGGAATGATGTCGATGGAGAAGATGGCGGTGAGGGCGGCCACCAGGATCACGGCACTCACGGACAGCCTGACGGCGTCACGCCGGGTGAACGCCGCGAAGGGGGCCCGGATCTGCTGGGCCAGCATCAGCCCGAACCCGCGCCAGCACCGGAGCCGGCCATCGGCGCCGCCCCGGCGCGCCGCGCCAGCTCGCGTGTGACGAGTTGGTTCACCGCTTTCCCGTCCGCCCGGCCCCGCACGCGCGGCCCGAGCACCTTCATGACCCGCCCGAGATCCCGCGGGGTCACCGCGGCCACCTCGTCGATGGCCGCGCGCACGAGCGCGTCGAGCTCGTCGTCGGTGAACTGGGGCGGCATGTAGGCGGAGAGCACGTCGATCTTGTGCTCCTCGTCGGCGGCCAGGTCGGGACGCCCGCCGGAGGCGAAGGCATCGCGCGATTCCCGGCGGGTGCGGATCTCGCGCGTCAGCACGCCCACCTCCTCGTCGGGTGTGAGCGGTCGCTGCGCGTCCTTGGCGGCCCGCTGCATGGCCGCCATCGCCATGCGGAGCGCGTCGCGGCGAAGCTCATCGCGCGCGCGCATCGCGGCGGTCATGTCGGCCTGGAGTCGCTCTGCGAGTGTCACGGGAATGGTGGCTCCCGGGCTGCGCCGTCCGGCGCCCCGGAATGGCCGGGAGGCCGGGCCGCGGACCGCGGGACGGGGCACGCTGCCCTCGTACCGTCGGATGCGGCCCCGGACGACCTAGCCCTGGCGGGCGGCCTTCTTGCGCTTCGCTTCCTTGCGCTTGCGCTTCACGCTCGGCTTCTCGTAGTGCTCGCGGCGTCGAGCCTCTGCGAGGATCCCACTCTGCTGGATCTTCTTGTTGAAGCGGCGGAGCGCGCTCTCGAAGGTCTCGTTCTCCCCGACGCGGACTTCAGCCAATCCGGTTTCACCTCCCCTGGCAGGGACTTGCCTCGACACGCCGTCCGGTGCCAGGCGGACACGAGCGTGCGCGCGGGCACAATCAGGCGCCGCGCGAGGGCCGGCCGAGCATAGCCGAGCGACGATGGGTGGTCAACCTCGTGTACTCGCCTCGAGTACTCGTCCGGTACCACCGTTGCGCCCCGCCGCCAACCGGTCGCGGACGGTCAGATGCCCGGCGTGGCCCGGCAGCCGTAGACTCCGGCCGTGCCGCCCTCGCACTCCGACGTCGCCACGTTCACGTCCCTGCTGAACATCCTGGATGACGCGCTCGCGCGCCGCCCCGCGAAACCGGCCCTGGGACTGCGCGGCGACGATGGCGTGGCGTGGCACTGGACGTACCGGGAGCTGGACCAGCGCTCGAAGCTGGCGGCGTTCCGGCTGCGCGCCCTCGGCCTCCAGCCCGGCGATCGCCTGATCACGTGGAGCCCGTCGAGCCCCGAGCTGCCGGCAGTCTACTTCGGCGCGATGCGCGCCCGGCTGATCGTGGTGCCGCTCGACCTGCGCATGGCGCCCGACACGGTGACCCGCATCGTCGCCCGCTCGGGGGCCCGGTTCGCGGTGCTGGGCACCGGGCGAGATGCGCCGGACCCGCACGGCTCCGGGCTCGGCGACCTCCCGGTGACGACGACGGCCGACCTGACCGCCGGCCCCGCCGACGATCCCGCTGCCGATGGGGGTGGCAAGCCGACCGCCGACCCACCCGACGACCTTCGCGCCGGCCCGGCTGCCGGCCCGGATGCCCGACCGACCGGCCCGGCCCGGCTCCCGCCCGACTGGGAGGCGCAGGTCGACGCCTGGGAGCGCCCGACGCGGGAGGACCTGTTCGAGGTCGTCTTCACGTCAGGGACCACCGGCGTGCCCAAGGGCGTGATGCTCACTCACGGCGCGATCCTCTCGTCGATCGACGCGTTCGGCCTGGTGATCCCGCCCATGGAGCATCGCGTGGTGTCGCTCCTGCCGCTGTCGCACCTGATGGAGCAGGCGGCCGCGCTCTTCTACGCCACGCTGGTCGGCGCCGACATCCTCTACATCCGCTCGCGCAACCCGCGGGTCATCTTCGAGGCGATCCGCGACCATCGCGTCACCACGCTGCTGGTGGTGCCGGCGGTGCTGGAGCTCTTCTGGACGGCCCTGGTGCGCGAGGTGGACCGGCGGGGGCAGCGCGGACGGTTCGAGCGCGCCAGGCGGATCGGGCGTCACCTCCCCTACCCCCTGCGCCGCGCGCTCTTCGGGAGCGTCCACCGCCAGTTCGGCGGCTGCCTCCGGCTCGCCGTCACCGCGGGCGCCTATCTTCCGCCCGGGCTGCAGCAGGCGTGGGAGGACCTCGGCGTCGTCGTGCTGCAGGGCTACGGGGCGACGGAGTGCGGGATCGTGGCCTGCTCCACGCCCCGGGACCACGCACCCGGGACCGTGGGGCGCGTTCCATCACCCTCGCCGATACGGGTCTCCCTGGCCGACGATGGCGAGATCGTGGTCGGGGGTCCCACGCTGCTCTCCGGCTACTGGGGCGATCCGGAGGCGAGCGCCGCGGCGATCGACCCCGAGGGCCGGTACCACACCGGCGACGTGGCGCGCTTCGACGAGCGCGGGAACCTGGTGCTGCTGGGTCGCACCCGGAATGTCATCGTGCTGCCCAACGGGTTCAACGTGTTCCCCGAGGACATCGAGAACGCGCTCCACGACGCCGGACTGCCGGAGACGGTCGTGCTGGAAACGGAGCCGGGGCGCATCGAAGCGATCGTCTTGTCCCCGGAGCGAGCCGCGATGCTGCTGGCTCCCGACACGATCGCCCCTGCGCGCTTCGCCCCGGAGGATGCCGCGATTCGCGAACGGATCGACGCCGCGGTCCGCGAGGCCAACGCCCACCTGTCGATCAACCAGCGCCTCGCCGGCTGGCGCCTCTGGCCGGGCACCGACTTCCCGCGCACGCATACCTTCAAGGTGCGCCGCGACGAGGTGCAGCGGTGGGCCGCGTCGGAGGCCCCGCTGCCGCTCGTCCATTCCGAGCAGGCGTAGCGGATCCGTGGCGGCCGGCAGGGCCTGGTCCACCCGACCCGGCCCGCGACGGCGCCCGACCGACCATCGAGATCCCCGGGGTCGCCGATATCCCCTGTAGCTTTCCCGCAGTGGATTGCCGGGCCTTTGCCGCGGATGCGGGGCCTCGCCGAGGCCGCGGCCGAGCCCCCCTGACGCGGGCCCGACAGCCGCCCCCACGCGATCCGCGCCCGCGGCGAGATCGGGGACTAGCAGGTCGCGCAACCGATCCGGCACCGGTGGGGGGACAAACCGCGGCCTACCGCCGCGGGCACCGCTGTCGAGGATATCGGGGCGCTGAGGGCCCGCCGCTCGGGCCGGGGCCCGCCGCTCGGGCCGGGGCCGTGCCCGCTCGCGCCGCGGGTGTGCCCGCCTGCGCCGCGGGTGTGCCCGCCTGCGCCGTGCCAGGCCCCTGCGCAGTGCGACTACCGCACCACCGGGAACGCCTGGCCGAACGCCCGCAGCACCGCGAGCGCCGCCGCGGCCGCTGCCGGGTCCGAGCTCGCCCCGGGCGAGTACCAGCCGAAGACGACCGCCGAGCCGTAGAGCTGCACGGCAAACTGCGCGTCGGTCGGGAAGTTCGTCTCTCCGAAGCCACTCTCCAGGTACCGCTGCATCGACGTCGCCAGCCCCTGGGCCTTCGCCGGATCGGTCCCATCGTAGATCACCACGTAACCGGCACCGGGATCCTTCGGGAGCACCACCTGGTAGACCGTCCGGGGCACGGAGATCAGCTCCGGCGGCTCGGACGGCCGGTACGGCCTGCTCGCCTGGATGAACCCGAAGTCGGCCTGGCGATACGCGGCCTCGAGCGCACCGGCTGCCTGCGCGACCACGGCGGGCGCCGAGGGCTGCGCGACTGCCGCGGCCGCCGGACTGGATCCGGACGTCACCGGAACGCACCCGGCGAGGGTGACCACAAGTACGACCACCGGCGCCGCACGCAGCCCGCGCCTCAGACCGCGCCTCAGACCGGCACCAACGGCGCGACCACCGCCCGACCCCCGCATCGGCTACCCGGGCGGCCAGGTCATGAAGCGACGGCCGAACACGTGGAAGTGCAGGTGATCGACCGTCTGCCCGCCGTCGCGGCCGGCGTTCGACACGACGCGGAACCCCGACTCGGCGATGCCGTCCCGCCGGGCCACCTCGCGGATCACGGCGAACATGCGCCCAAGGAGTGGCGTGTCCTCGTCGCCGAGATCCATCAGCGACACGAAGTGCCGCCGGGGGATCACCAGGACGTGGATCGGGGCGCGGGGCGCGATGTCGCGGAACGCCATGACCTCGTCGTCCGAGTACACGACATTCGCGGGTATCTCGCCGGCGGCGATCCGGCAGAACAGGCAGTCACCATCGGCCACGCTGGTCCCCTCCGTTGGCTCGGTCGTCGGGCGTATGGTGCCACCGATGAGCCGGCGGGACCCGCGCCGGGTCAGGCGCCGGCGGAGCGCCGGGCCCGGGGAGCCGCGCGGCCGTGCCGCATGGCCGGGCCGCGTGGCTGGGCCGCGTGCCGTGGCCCCGTTCCGAAGGTGCCGCGCCCGTTCATGCGCGGAGGTCGATCTCCGCGCGCACCAGGCCCGTGCCGGGCATCTCCCGGAGCACGAAGCCGACCTTCTCGGCCGTGTGCTGCATGCCGACGTTGTCGGTCAGCATCTCCGCGCAGATCCAGTCGAGCCCCTCGTCCCGGCCGATCTGGACCATCCGCCGCAGCAGCTCGGTGCCCAGCCCCGTCCTCTGGCAGCAGTCGGCGACGACGATCGCGAACTCGGCCCCGTTGGCCGCGTGCCGCTTGGTCAGCCTCCCGACGGCCACCAGCTCCCGCTCCCCGTCCACGGGGACACGCTCCGCGACCAGCGCGATCTCGCGGTCGTAGTCGTTGAAGCAGGCCCGTACCAGCCGCTCGTGTGCCGTCCGTTCGGCCAGGCCGAGATCGCGCAGGTAGCGCCCGTAGACGGTGCGCTCCGAGAGGCTCTGGTGGAAGCGGACCATCATCGGCTCGTCCTCGGGCCGGATGGGCCGGATCATCAGCACCGACCCGTCGCCCGCGGTCCAGGGCCCCATGTACTGCCGCGGGTAGGGGCGGATCGCCAGCCGCGGCAGCTGATCGTCGGCCAGATCGGGCTCGTGGAGCACCACGCGGGCGTCCAGGGCGATGAGCCGCTCGGGCGACGCCAGCAGCGGGTTGATGTCGATCTCCTTGATCCACGGC
>DAIDTV010000047.1 GCA_027457005.1 Chloroflexota bacterium | reverse complement strand
ATCCTGGGCAGCGGCGGCCCGGCGGTGCGACGCCAGCGCCCACGCGTCCTGGTCCTCGCGCGAGACGCCGTACCGGCGCGCGACCTCCTCGGCCGTGAGCCCCATCGAGAGGTACACGTCCGGCCACGCGGCGGTCAGCGCGGGGTTCGGCGAGAAGTGATGGCCGGTCATGGGGACGGCGCTCATCGACTCCATCCCGCCGGCGACCACGATCTCGGCCTGCCCGGATGCCACGGACTGGGTGGCGATCGCGAGCGCCTGGAGCCCCGAGGCGCAGAACCGGTTCACCACCATGGCGGACACGCTCACGGGGAGCCCCGCCGCGAGCGCCGCGGGGCGGGCCGCGTTGAGCCCCTGCTCCCCCTCCGGCATGGCGCACCCCAGGATCACGTCCTCGACCTCGGCGGGGTCGAGGCCCGGGACGCGGGCCACCGCCTCGCGCACCGCCGCCGCGGCCAGCTCGTCGGCCCGGGTCTCGCGGAGCGCGCCGCGCGGGGCCCGCCCGATGGCGGTCCGGACGGCGCTGACGATCACGGCGTCGCGCATGGCTGCCACCTCAGTTTCGCACCGGCTTGCCGGTCCGGAGGAATCCCCGGATCCGGTCGCGGGTCTTCGCCTGCCCGAGCAGGCGCAGGAAGGTCTCACGCTCGAGGTCCAGGAGGTGATCGGCGCTCACCTCGGACCCCTCGGCGACGTCGCCGCCGCACATCACGCGCGCCAGCGCCAGGGCGAGCTCGCGGTCGTAGGCGCTGACGTAGCCGCCCGCGAGCTGGTTGTGGGTCAGGGATTCCGCGGCCGCGATCCCGCGCCGCCCGAGGACCCGGACGGGACGCTCCAGCGAGGGGCGATACCCGGTCTCGGCCAGGGCCCGCGCGACGGTCACGGCGTCCGCCACCACGCGGTCGGGGTCAGCGCTGATGCCGTCATGCGGCCGGAGCAGCCCCAGGCGCCGCGCGTCGGCGGCGCTGGTGCTGACCTTCGCCGTGGCGATGGCCTCGAAGTACTGCGCGAAGGCCGGGAAGGCGTCGGACCACGTGCCGCCGGGATCCCGCTCGGCCGCGCGGCGCGCCATCTCGGTGGAACCGCCGCCGGCCGGGATGAGCCCCATGCCGAGCTCCACGAACCCCATGTAGGTCTCGGCCGCGGCCTGCACCCGGTCCCCCGCGACGGCGATCTCGGCACCGCCTCCCAGCACGCGGCCGCGGATCGCGATCACCACCGGGACCTGCGCCCGGCGCAGGCCGCGCATGGCCGCCTGGAATCGGCGCGTGACGCGCTCCAGCTCGTCCCACTCATCGTCCTCGGCCTCGAGCAGCAGCAGGGCCACGTTCGCCCCGGCCGAGAAGTCGGCCGCGTCGGTGGCGACCACCAACGGAAGCCCGCGCTCCTCGGCCAGCGCGGTGGCGCGGCCGAGCATGTCGATGGTGTCGAGCCCGATGATGTTGAGCTTCCCGTGCAGGTCGAGCGCGAGCGCGCCGTCCAGCTCGACGACGCTGGCGGCCGTGTTGCCCGCCAGCTCGCCCCGCTCGGCGCGGACCCGTCGCAGCTCCACCACGCGCGGCCGTGGAGGAACGGCGACACGGCCCTCGAGGCCCGCGGCGGCCGGCCCGCCGCCCGGTTCGGGTGCCGCAACGCGGGCCGTCGCGGCGGCGCCCGCCGCCTCGCCGCCCGGCCCCGTGACCCCGGGCCGGAAGGCCCCGAGATCCAGCTGCCGCGTGCCGTCCGCGGCGTAGAAGCCGCCGGCCTCCCGCGCGGCGCGAGCGAGCGGCGGCTCGGCCAGTCCGGCCGCCGCGAGCAGCGCGGCCATCCGTTCGCCGCCGATCCCGTCCCATGTCTCGAACGGGCCGCGTTCCCAGCCCAGTCCCCAGCGCATGGCGCGGTCCACGTCCGCCACGGAGCCCGCGATGCCCGGGGCGACGGTCGCCGCGTACCAGAGCGCGCGAACGAGGCCGCGCCGCACGAACGCGGCGGGGGCGTCCGACTCCGGCGCGGCGAACAGCGCGGCCAGCCGCCGGGCGGGCTCGTCGATCTGCCGGGCCATCTCCACCGCGGCGCTCCGCGGCCGGCGGCGCGGCCGGTACTCCAGCGTCTCCAGGTCGAGCGCGAGGATCTGGTCCCCGTCCTTGCGGAAGAACCCGGCACCGGCCTTCACGCCGAGCAACCCGCGCTCGAGCATGGTCTCGACGGCGGGAGGCAGGCGGAAGAGGTCGCGCTCCGGGTCGCCGGCCGGGACGGCCGCGGCCAGGCTGCGGACCACGGCCGCGAACACGTCGAGCCCCACCAGGTCGATGGTCCGGAACACCGCCGACTTCGGGCGGCCCACCAGCGGGCCGGACAGGTCGTCGACCTCGTCGACCCCCAGGCCGAGTTCCTGCGCCAGCGCGATGGCCGCCAGCGACGCCTGGGTGCCCAGCCGGTTCACGATGAACCCGGGCGCGTCCCGGGCGTCCACCACGCCCTTCCCCAGGACGTCCGCCGCGATCGCCCGGGCACGCGCCATCGTGGCCGGCGCGCTCGCGGGCCCGGGGATCAACTCGACCAGGCGCGCATACCGGGGCGGGTTGAAGAAGTGCATGCCGAGGAAGCGGGCCGCCACCTCGGCCGGCAGCGCCTCGGCCATGGTCGTGACCGAGAGCGACGACGTGTTGGTGGCGAGGAGCGCGCCGGGTGCCAGCACCGCGGAGGTGCGCGCCAGCAGATCGCGCTTGACGTCGAGGCGCTCGACCACCGCCTCGAGCACCCAGTCCGCGCCGGCCACCGTCGACTCCAGCGCGTCGAAACCGGCGGGCGTCACGCCGTCGGCGTCCTCCGGCAGGTAGAGCGGCGAGGGGGAGAGCCTGCGGGCGCGGTCGAGCCCGCCCCGCGCGGTGGCCGCGTCGAGGTCGAGCAGGGCGACTGGCACGCCGCGGCCCGCCAGCAGGCAGGCGACCTGGGCGCCCATCGTGCCGGCCCCGAGGACCACCGCGCGGCGGAGTCCCGGGAGCACGGCGCTGGGAGATGCGGCGGACGGGGCGGCGGCCAGGGTCATGGCAGGGCTCTCCGGTACGAGGCATGGGCAGGGGTCATGTCGGGCGCGGGCTCTGCCCGCAGGGCATCGAGAAAGAGGGCCGTGAAGCGGGCCGCGAAATCGTCCACGCCCAACGGGCCGGTCGGGTGATACCACTGGCTGAACCAGTTGCAGGCGGCCAGGATCATGAACCCCGCCGTCCGCTCGTCCTCGCAGCGGAACGAGCCGTCGCGCATCCCGTCCCGGATGAAGGCCCGCCACGCGTGCTCGTACGCGTCACGTTCGGCCACGATGCGAGCTCGTCGGGCGGGGGCCAGAGCCTTGACCTCGACCTGCAGGAGCGTGAGCTCGTCGGGTTCGTCGGCGGCGATGCGCAGGTGGGCCGTCACCGCGCGCTCGAGGCGATCTCCGGCCGTGCCGTCGCCTTCGAGGATCGGCCGAACCTCGTCGTGGAAGCGTGCCATGGCGGACTCGACGATCTAGAAGAGCAGGTCCTCCTTCGAGTCGATGTAGTGGTACAGGCTGCCCCGATGCATGCCCAGGGCCTCGGCAAGGTCCTGCATCGACGTGCCGTCGTAGCCGTGCTCGCGGAACAGGCGCACGGCCGTTCGTCGCAGCTGCTCCTCGCGCGGCCGCCTGGGGCGGCGCGGCTGCCCGGCGCGCTCCCGCTCCCCCGCGGCCGTTCCCCCGTCCTCGGGGTCCGCGGGGCTGGACGTCGAACTGGACTCGCGGGGCGACATCGGCACCTGGTCCTCGCCGCTGCTGGCCCCCCGGCCACGCAGCCAAACGAACGTTTGGTTGCCGGAGGATACCACGGGCGCATGCCCTGTGGCAGGGTCGGGCGCGGGCTGAACGGCCTCCAGGCCGCCCGCCTGCGCCGAGCCGCCGGGCTGCGACGAGCGGCCGGTAAGTGGCCGTTGAGCGTCACCCGGCACACTCCTGCTGCCCGTCTCCTCCCGCCGCGGATCCGCCGGAGGAGGTACCGATGCGACAAGCAGGCGCGTTCCGGTGGCGGAGGCTGGCGCTCCTCTGCCTGACCGCCAACCTGGCCCTGGGCATGTCGGCCGGTCCTGCCACCGCCGCCTACCAGGCCAGCGTCTACGACAACAAGACGGCCTTCACCACGTGCGCGGGGATCAACACCACCATTCCGCAGCAGCTCCGCGCGCTGGCCGTCGACGGGTTCCGGTACATGCTCTATGCGCCCTCGGCCTTCGAGGCAACGACCTTCACGGCCTCCACGGTGCTGTCACGCGTGGCCAACGACCAGGGGTTCTACGTGCACAGCCACGGGGACCACTACACCACCGGCTGGGGCTTCCGCGAGGATCGGGGCAGCTGCACCCAGGGCATCGTGACCGCCAACCAGATCATGTCCCTGCGCACGCTGGCCCCCTCCACCGCCATCAAGTCGGCGAACGTGGTGATCGCGTCGACCTGCCACCTGGGCGAATCGGCATCCACGTTCCCGGGGGCGTTCGGGATCGAGAAGGCCCGCAGCACCTCGGACGGCACCAACTACCAGGGTCCGCGCTTCTTCCTCGGGTACGTGGGCACGGCGTGGACCAGCGACATGCTCACGTTCGAGACGTGGTTCTGGAAGTACGTCAAGACCGGGCACGGCCTCGGCGAATCGTTCGGGCTGGCCCTGCGCAGCGCCCCGATGTCCGGGCTCACGGTCCCCAACTGGTGGGGCACGTACACCTACTCGGGCGTGCCCATCCCGTCCACGCCCTGCACGCGCTGCCGGTGAGGAGGTCGTGATGCAATCTGCCATGGAGACTCCCCGGGCTGTGACCCGGGCCGCAGCGACCGCGATGGTCGGACTCATCCTCGCGGTCCTGCTGGCGGGGTGCGGTAGTTCGACCGCGAAGGACCGCGGGTGGACCGTGCAGGATCCGCTGTGGAGCCCCCTGCCGCAGTCCACGGCCCAGGCATCGGCCGCGGAGGCCCGCGCGGTCGCGATCGCCAGGGCGCTCGGGATCCCAGGTTCACCGTCGGGCGTTCATCGCGAACGGGACATGCTCCGCGGCGTCGACTACGACAGCGTGGAGTTCCTCTCCGCCGCCGGAGAGACGACGGTCATGGAGCTGAACCCCGAGTCGCACGCCCCAATCTCGATCGTCCGGCTCGGCCCGCCCAACCTCAGCGAACGCGCCGTGGTGAATGCGGCGTCGGCTCCGGGACGGGCCCGCGCGTTCGCCGCGATCCTTGGACTGACGCTCCCCGACACCGCACCGCAGGTGCGCTGGCAGCCGGGCCTCGACGCCTGGGAGATCCGCTGGGGCCGCGTCATCGACGGCCATCCCGCCGTCGGCGAGGGCACCACGGTGGACCTCACCGCGGGCGGATCCTTCCAGGCGGTGACCGTGACCGGCACGCCCGCGGCGCCGGCTCCGGCGAACCCGATCCCATCGGCGCGTGCGTCCGAGATCGCCGCGGCGTTCGCGACGCAGCGTCAGCTCACCACCCGCAGCGGGTTAGCACAGGCCTCGCCGGAGCTGATGTGGGTCCGGCCGAACAACTTCCTGGATCCGTCCGGGTCGGATGCCCCCGAACCGCTGCTCCGGCTGGCCTGGTCGGTCACCTTCACCTACGTGGCCGTGGCGGGCGACGAGCCGAACCAGACGGTGATCTGGGTCAGCGCCGCGGACGGGTCGCTCCTCGGAGGAACCGAGACCGCGTAACCAGTGCGCCGGAGCGTCCTCAATCCGCCGCCCTGCAACGAAGCCGGCCCGATGATCGGGCCTGCTTCGTCATGCGCCGATCGCGGCGCTCGCGACGCCGCGGCGAACTCGAGACGGCGGTCAGACGGCCGCCGCCTCCACCGCGGCGAAGATCGACGTCTGGGCTTCCTCGGGCAGCATGTTCCCGAGGACCTTCTGGAGCGTCAGCACGTGCACGCAACTCTTCCAGTTTTCGAAGAAGTGGCACGTGCAATGCCACCCGTCGGGATCGAGCGACACGACATGCGTGTCGTTGTCGCCGCGGAACTGCAGGGAGAGGGTCCGGAACGTGATCCGGTCCGTCTCGCGCGCGTAGCGGTTCGCTTTCTCGATCTTGCCGATGAGGGTGGAATGCATCTGGGCCGCACCTCCGGGGAGCGCGGACGCCGTCCGCGTGCCCGTCTCATCGGGCCGGTCGACCGCTCGTCCGGGCGGCCGTCGCCGACCAGCTGTCCGACCAGACTACACCCCCGGACCAAGAGGCCGGAGGGGCCGGAAGCCTCACTCGGCGGTGGCCGGATCGGCCATCGCGAGCTGCTCCTTGACGTACGCGATCGCCGCGACCGGCGTGGGATCCAGCCCGTAGAGCATCGCCAGGTAGACGCTCGTGAAATCACCCAGCGTGATGGCCGAGAATGCCTGGGCGAGTTTCCCGCGCCCCCCGACCGCGACCACCTCGTGGCCGATCTGCCGCTCGGCGAGGAGATCGGCGGAGAGGCTGCGGCGGAGCGCCACGCGGGGATGGTCGTCCGGGCTCGCGAGCAGCACCACGAACGTGTGCTCGTGCAGGGACTCCGGCTGCGCGTAGCCCACCACCGCGTTGTGCGTTGCCTCCGGCAGCTCCTCCCAGCACGCGATCGACTTGCCGTTCTCGTTGAGCTGGGTCTTCCACCGCCGGGCCACCGGCCCCAGGAAGCCGCCCGCCTCGACGACCGGGAGCCGGTCGACCAGGGTCCAGGCGAGCTGCTTGGCAGGGTTCTGATCGGTCGCCACGGACGGCCGGCAGCGGGACGTCATGTCGCGGACCGCGGCGGCCGCGTCCTCGAACTCCCGCTCGCCGACGTCGAGGCATCCGGCCCGCTCGAGCAGGCCCGCCAGGAGCGCCACGCCCGATCCGACCGACGCCCGCGGCTGGGCCTCGCCGACGTACTCCAGGTACGGGAGTCCGCCCTTGCGCGCCGCGGCGAGGAGGGGACCGCCGGTGCTGATGGCGGCCACCGGGCAGCCGCGGGAGATCGCCTGTGCCAGCGCGCTCAGCGTCTCCTCGGTGGAGCCGCTGTGCGACGCCGCGACCACGAGCATCCCCGGCCCAACGAACGCGGGCAGGTCGTAGTCCCGCACGGTCACGAGCGGCGCGCGCAGGCGCTCGGCGAAGATCGCGCGGACCAGGTCGGCGCCGATCGCCGATCCGCCCATGCCGAGCACCACGGCCACCGACGGATCGCGGTGCGTGCCGGGCAGCACGAGGGTCCGGGAGCGGGCCCATCCGTCCCTGAGCTGGTCCGACAGCCGCGGGATGGCCGCGAGCATCCCGGCGCTGTCGTAGCCGGCGATGGAGGACGCGTCGTCGAGGACTCCGCTCATCGCTGCGGCCTCACTCCCCGCCGCGCACGAGCCGCTCCCCGGCCCGGAGCATCGCATCGCGCGTGCCGGCGGAGGTCGCCTCGACGTACACGCGCACCAGCGGCTCGGTACCGCTGAAGCGGATCAGCAGCCAGGACCCGTCGGGCGTCCACCACTTGAAGCCGTCATTGGTGCCGAGCTTGACGCTCCGCACGACCGGCTCGCCGTCCAGGGTTGCCGGCGGCCGGACCGACAGCTCCGCCCACAGGCGCTGCTTCACACCCGGGTAGCTGGCCCGGTCGAGGTGGACATCCGTGCGGAGGTAGAAGGACGGCCCGGCGATCTCGTGCAGGTGCGCGACCGCCCTCGAGACCGGCCAGCGCCCCGCCTCCCGCTCCCGCAGGAACAGGTCGAGCAGCAGGAGGTCGGCGTAGATCCCGTCGCGCTCCGGCAGGTGCATCCCGAAGCCGTACCCTCCGGACTCCTCGCCGCCCATCATCGCGCCCGTCTCGATCATCCGGGGGCCCACGTACTTGAAGCCGACCGACGTCTCGTGGATGGGCACGCCGTATCGCTGGCCGAGCCGCTCGACCATGGAGGTCTCGTTGACCGTGTAGACCACCGGCTCGCGCAGCCCGCGATGCTCCAGCAGGTAGTACATCAGCAGCCCCATCACCTGGAGCTGGTGGATGAAGGTTCCCCGCTCGTCGATGGCCCCGGCCCGGTCGGCGTCGCCGTCGAGCAGGAGGCCGAGGTCGTGCCCGCCGGAGGCCAGGATGCCCAGCGCCTCGTCGATGTTGGGGCGGATCGGCTCGGGGTTCACGCCGCCGAACCAGGGGTTGCGCTCGGAGTGGATCTCGCGGACGCGGATCCGGCCGCCCCGGAGGAGCCGCGGGATCCAGCCCGCGCCGGAGCCGTACATCGGCTCGACGAGCACGCTGGCGTCGGCGGCCCGCAGCCGGTCCAGGTCGAGGGTGCGGCCGACATACTCCTGGTAGCCATCGAACGGGTCGACGATCTCCACCATGCCGGCGGCCTCCCCGTCGGCGAACGGCCGGCGTGGCGGATCGTCCGCGGCGTGCCCGGAGATGGTGGCCTCGAGCACCTCGAGGATCTCCGGCCCGGCGGCCGCACCGGATGGCGACTTGACCTTGAACCCGTTGTCCGTCCAGGGGTTGTGCGAGGCGGTGATCATGATCGCCGTGGCGGCACCCCGCGTCACGACCTCGAAGGAGGTCATCTGCGTCGGGATGGGCGCGGCGGCGAACAGGACGGGGATGTCGAAGGCCAGCAGGACCTCGGCCGCCGCCTGCGCGAAGTACTCGCTGGCAAAGCGCCGGTCGTAGCCGACCATGACGCCCTTCGCGGCACTCCCCTGCTGCAGCACGTAGCGCGCCACGCCCTCCGCGCAGCGCCGCACGTTCTCGTACGTGTACTCGTCCGCGACGCGCGCCCGCCAGCCGTCGGTCCCGAAGACGATGGGTGGGCGCGGCGTCTGTTCGATGGGCGGCCGCGGCATCTGCACGACGGGCGGCCGCGCCGCCTGCTGGTGGCTCACAGGTGCTCCGTCTCCCCCGCCTCCCTGAGGCGCTCCACGATGGCCCTGACGTCCTGCGCCCGGTCGGCAGCGCAGACGAGGACGGCGTCCGGCGTGTCGATCACGATGGTATCCGACAGCCCGATGGTGGCGACCAGGCGGCCGCCCGACGCACGGACCAGGATGTCGTGCGAGCCGACGTCTATTGCCATGCCCGCCCGCGCCTCGTCCACGGCCGCGGCGCGCTGCAGGTCGGCGACCGCGCGCCAGCTCCCGACGTCGCTCCACCCAGCGTCGAGCGTTCCCATCAGCACCAGCCCGGCGCCGGCCGCGGGCTCCATCACCGCGTAGTCGATCGACACGGCCCGCACCGCGGCGTACCGGCGGGCGGCCTCTGGACCATCGAGCAACCCTCCCTCGTCCCGGGCGCCGGGGGCGGCGAGCGCCAGCCGCACGCCGTCGAGCACGTCGGGCGCGAACCGTTCCAGCGCGCCCAGGATCGCCCGGCGGCGCCAGGCGAACATGCCGGCGTTCCACGCGATCCCCGGCATCGCCAGCAGCTCCGCCGCCCGTACCGCGTCGGGTTTCTCGACGAACGCCTCGAGCA
>DAIDTV010000046.1 GCA_027457005.1 Chloroflexota bacterium | reverse complement strand
CGTCTATCCGGCGGTAGGCCCCGTGCGCGTCACCGACCACGCACGCCGCGAAGCCACCAGGCTCGCCGGGCGGCTAGCCAGCCGCTACGGCGCGGACGTCTCTGCGGACGAGCTCCTCGAATCCCCGTTCGTGTTCATCGGCTCGGTCGACGGGCTCGCCGCCAAGTTCCGCGCCGCCAGGGAACGCTTCGGGATCAACTCGATCACGGTCTTCGACATGGACCAGTTCGCGCCGGTCGTCGAGCGCCTGGCCGGGACCTGACCCCGGCCGTCACGCAGACCCCGCCCGCCCGGGGTGTGTCCGGTGCTCATCGGGGCGGCTCGTCATGCCACCCGAACTCGTCGAGCGACACGAGGCGCGTGGCGTTCGACCAGGAATCCGCGACGGGTAGACGCGCCGCGGCCACCAGGCGCACCCCTCCGGAGGCCAGGAACAGGGCCGCGAACACCGGGTAGCCCACCGGTGCGACCGCCAGCAGCGCGGCCCCCGCAACCTGTCCCGCCGCGGTGGCGGCCGCGGTGACCCCCACGAAGCGGCCCTGCTGCGTGAAGACCGTCGGGCCGGAGACGAGGCGGAAAAGGCGCTCGTTGGAGGCCATCTGCACGATGGCGCCACCGGCGCTGACCAGGAGCGCGACGACGACGAAGCACGGCAGCGCGAACGGGTTCGCCGGGAAGCTGGCCAGCGCCAGGACCCAGCCGGTCCCGAGGCCGATGTAGGCGAGGCGCAGCAGCCGGGACGACGAGTGCCGGTTCAGCAGCCCGGCGCCGAACGTCGAGGCCACGACGGCGGCGGCGGAGGTGAGCGCCGACAGCGCGACGGCGACCGACGCGGAGGCGCGCAGCACGCTGATGATGAAGACGGCGTAGTACGGCGCCAGGCCCGATCCGAGGCTCGCCAGCGTGGCCACCCCCACGAACGCGTTCCAGCCGGGAGGCGGCGGTGCGGAGGGCGCCAGGCGAGCCACGCGAACCCGGCCGGGACGTGGCAGCGTCGCGAGCGCCGACAGCTCCAGGATCCCGGCCAGGCCGCCGGCGAAGAACGGGAGCGCGTAGGCGGCGGGCCCGAAGGCGCGCAGCGCGGGATCGAGCAGCACGGCGACCGCCGCGAGCAGCACGGCGCTGATGGCGAGCCCCAGGCCGACCACCCTTGGCGCGACGAACCGACGCTCGTCCTCCGGCAGGGTGGCCGCGAACCATGCCTGCAGGTTCGCCCCTGCCACTCCCGAGAAGACCCCCAGGGCCGCGGTGGCGAGCACCACGCCCACCACCAGGACGGCGTGGCTGCCCCGGTCGGATGCGCCGATCAGCGTCAGCGCGGCCAGCCAGAGGCCGCGCGTCTCGCCGAGCATGGCGGCCGTCAGCGTGACCCGGCGCAGGTTGCCCCCGCTGCTGCGCAGCATGGTGGGGACGGCCAGCTGGGCCGCCGGCCCGATCAGCGCCAGCGACGCCACCAGCGTGGTGGGGCCTGGCCCGAGCCCGATGGTCAGCAGCAGCGGGATGGTGAGCGCCGTTCCGGAGAGGGCCAGCACGGCACCCTGGGTCATGCCCAGGATCAGGTAGGTTCGGTAGGCGGGACCTGCGAAGGTCCTCCAGTCGGTGCCGAGCCGTGCCAGCCCGGAGCCGTGGAGGTGTGGACGGGTCGGACCATGAGAGCGGGGCGACACGAGCGACCTCAACGGAGACGGCGGGGCGGCGATGGGGCGTTGCCCGCCTGGGAAGCGCCCGGCCACCGGTCCGACCGGGCACGCCGTGGGGAGCCTACCAGAGCGCCGCTCCGCCGACGCACGCGGGATCGGCAACAGCGCGTGCGCGCAGCCGCGGTGCGTGCTGCGCGGGCGCGGTACTGTTCGGGCGAGGCGTGCCGGTCACCGTCCCGGGCTCGCCCGCCGGATCCCCGGCAGCGCGCGATCGTGCTCGGAGTCTCGATGGGCACCGATATCCGGCGAATAGACGCCATCCTCGCTGGTGCTGCGGCGGAGGGCCGGTCTGCTCTTCTCGAGCACGAGGTGTACGCGGTCCTGGCCGCGGCGGGATGCCACGCCCCGCGAACCACCCTCCTCCGCCCGGGCCGGGTGCCAACCGTCGAGAGCCTCCGGCGACTTGGTTCCGAGCGGGCGATCCTCAAGATCGTCTCCCCGGAGATCGTCCACAAGACCGACGTCGGCGGCGTGCTGGAGGTCGAGAACGAGCCGGCGGCGGTGAGCGCGGCGGTGGCCGCCATGCTCGCCGACGTGCCGCGGCGGTACGCGCGCCACCTCGAGGCGCGTCCCGCCGATGCGCCCGCGGCCTTCGCGGGTCTCCGCGACGAGGCCCTCGAGCGGGCGATCTCCGGCGACATCCTCGGCGTGCTGGTCGTGGAGAGGATCCCGACCGAGGGCGAGGGGCCCGGCGCCGAGGCCCTGGTCGCCCTGCGCCACACGCGCGAGTTCGGGCCGGTGATCACGATGGGAATCGGAGGGGTGGACACGGAGCTGCTTGCGGCGGCCTCCCGCCCGGGACTCGCCGTGGTGAACGCCAGCACGTCGATGCTCGACCCGCGGGCGCAGCTCGCCGTGTTCCGGTCGACTCTCGCCTACCGGCGCCTGGCGGGTCTCACCCGCGGCGGCGCGCGCCTCGTGGAGGACGCCGAGATCCTCCGGGTGATCGAGGCGTTTCGCGCGATCGGCGAGCACTTCGGGGCCGGTCGTCCGGATGGCGGCGGCCGGGGCGAGGGGGACGGCTGGACGATCACCGAGCTGGAGGTGAACCCGTTCGGCGCCTCCCTGGGCGAGCTGGTCGCCCTCGACGGCCTGCTCAGGTTCCGGCCGCGGTCTCCGCTGCCCGCGCCACGCCCGCAGGCTTCGATGGCCGCGGTGCTGCAACCCCGGAGCATCGCCGTCGCCGGCGTGTCGGCCCGGGGCGCGAACACCGGCCGGATCATCCTGGACAACGTGCGCGCGGCCGGCTTCGACGCGACGCGCCTGTACGTGGTCCATCCGGATCGGGCGGAGATCGACGGGGTCGCGTGCGTCCGCAGCATTGCGGAGCTGCCGGAGCGCGTGGACCTCTTCATCGTGGCCCTGCCCGCCGAGCAGGTGCCCGCGGTCGTCGAGGAGCTGGTCGAGCGGGACCGGGCGGTGGGCGTCATCGTGATCCCCGGGGGGATGGCGGAGAAGGCCGGCGGCGAGGTCCTGGAGGGTCGCCTGAGGGCGGCAGTCCAGCTGGGTCGCCGGCGGCAGCTGCCGATGGTCGTGAACGGCGGCAACTGCCTCGGCATCGTCTCGCGGCCGGGCCGCTACAACACCCTGTTCATCCCGCGGGCCAAGCTGCCGGTGCGTGCCGAGGGTGCGTCGAACGTCGCGATCGTCAGCCAGTCGGGCGCGTTCATGATCACGCGTCTCAGCCGGCTCCCCTGGCTCAGCCCGCGCTACTCGATCTCCACGGGCAACCAGGTCGACCTGACCGTCGGCGACTGGGTTCGCCACCTGGCGGACGACCAGGAGGTCCGTACCGTGGCGGTCTACGTGGAGGGCTTCCGGGATGGTGACGGCCTCGCGTTCGCCAGGGCCGTGCGGGAGATCGTCGACGACGGCCGGGACGTCATCTTCTACAAGGCGGGCCGCACGGCCGAGGGCAAGCACGCCACCAGCGGGCACACGGCGTCCATCGCCGGCGACTACGACGTGTGTGAGGCGATCGTCCGGCAGGCCGGAGGGCTCGTGGCGGGCACCTTCGACGAGTACCTGGGCCTGCTCAGGATCAGCGCGCTGATGGGGCAGCGTGCCTGGCGCGGCCGCCGGGTGGCGGCGATGTCGAACGCCGGGTACGAGGCGGTGGGGATGGCCGACTCGCTCCGCGGGGAGGGCTGGGCCCTGGAGCTCGCGGAGCTCGCCCCCGGGACCCGGGCGACCCTGCAGGCGGCGCTCGCGAAGGGCCGCGCCGAGTCGCTCGTGGACGTGCGCAACCCCCTCGACCTGACTCCCATGGCGGACGACGAGGTGCACGAGGACGCGCTGCGGGCCTTCCTCGCGGACCCGAACGTCGACCTCGTGCTGTGCTCGACCGTGCCCCTCACCGCGGCGACCGCAACCCTGCCGGGCGAGATCGCGTCGCCGGGGAGCCTGCCGAACCGCCTCGCGAGGGTGCTCCCGGAAACCGACAAGCCGATCGTCGTCTCCATCGACAGCGGTGCGCTCTACGATCCGATGGCGCAGGCGATCGAGGACCGGGGCGTGCCGGTGTTCCGTTCCGCGGATGCCGCGCTCCGCGCGATGGGCCGGTACGTCGAGCAGAAGTTGCGCAGGGGCAGGGCAGGGCCGCCCCACCGCCCGGGCGAAGTGTGGTCGGCCGGCTCCGAGGGGGCGAGGATCGCATGAAGGCACGGCTGATCGAGTTCGGGGCCCTCGAGATCGACGGCCGGCGCTACGACGACGACGTCGTCATCGAGCGAGGCCAGGTTCGGAAGCGGAAGAAGAAGCCGTCCCGGCCGTACCGTGACACGTACGGGCACACGCCGCTGTCGGCTGCCGAGGCGATCCCCTGGAGCGGCCACCGGCTGATCGTCGGAACCGGAGCGCAGGGCGCCCTGCCCGTCATGCCGGAGGTCGTCGAGGAGGCCCGGCGCCGCGGGGTCGAGGTGGTGACCGTCCCGACCGCGGAGGCCTGCGAGCTGATTCGGTCATGCCCGTCCAGGGACGTGAACGCGGTGCTGCACGTGACGTGCTGACGTCGCGTTGGCGCACCGCCCCGCGAGGTTGGCGCACGTCCCGAGAGGTTGGCGGACGCCCCGCGAGACGGCCCGATGGACGGCCCGATGGACGTTGTGCCCCGGCACGCCCGGTGCTAGAACGGCACAGGAGAGTGTGGCAGGCATGGTCGGCAGCGTCCCGACCGCTCCGGGGAGGCGCACTGCCATGGCAGGTTCCGCAGCAATCGCCACTTCCCACGTCACCGCAGTCTGGATCGACACGTCGTCCGCGACGATCCTCGGCCTGGGCCCCGACGCCACCGAGCGGCGCCGCATCGATTCCACCGTCCCGGCGCGTCATCGTTCGACCGGCCAGGTGACCGAGCAGGGCGGTGAACGTCACGGGGGCAGCGGCCCGCGCTCGGCGCGCGACGGCCACCGGCTGGACCATCTCCGGGCGTTCCTCGAGGAGGTCGAGGCCTCGCTGCCGGGCGAGGATCTCCTGCTCCTCGGCGATGGCGTCGTGGTGGAGCGCCTGGCGCGCTCCGTGCGCGGTCACGATCTGGCCCATGGGATCCACCGGCGGGTCGAGGCGCGACGCCATGCGCCGCTGACCGAGCCGCAGCTCCTGGCGCTGCTGCGCGCATTCGCCGGCTCGCCCCCGCGACGGTATCGCCTGACCCGCGCATAGGCTCACCCGCGCACAGGCTCACGCGGGGAACAGGCGCGACGCCGCCCCGCGGCTATCGGCCCGGCGAGGCCGCTGCGCGAGCAGGCCGCTGCGCGAGGAGGCCGCTGCTGCCCGGGCCGGCCCTGACGCTACAGCCTGGTGGGGCGGTGGTAGCGCTCCATCACCTCGGCCAGTTTCGCGCGTGCTTCGGCCAGCTCGGGGCGATCGCCGACGACGACGGCGTCCGGACCCCAGCGGCTGACCTGGCTCATCGCCGTCAGGAGCGCGTTGTGCATGATCCGACGGGAGCCACCCCCGTCAACCACGCCGAGAACGAGGTACCGGCGCAGCAGGTCGAACGGGACGGTCCAGCGGCCGATCCTGGCCAGGTCTCCCTGGCGCAGCCCTTCCAGGTACTCGTCGTCGCCCACGGGACGCCGCTCGTGCTCGGCCAGGTGGCGCACGAGGTCGGCGCGAGCGCCGCCCACGAGCGACTCGAAGCGGCCGTCGTCGGCAGACGTCTGGTAGCAGACGGGGCAGGAGGGCGAGCGGAACGGGCGGGGCGCCGATCCATACGGGAGCCCGCAGCGCCGGCAGAACGAGCCGCCGGAGGGCGGGGCGGGGACCCCGCATTCGAGGCACACCGACCCGGAATCCATGCGCTCGGCCGGGGCCGCCCGCCGCAGGAGGTTCACCGGCCGTGCACCGGCGGTCGCCCGGTTCCACAGCCGGATTCGGCCTGCCCGTCGTCCCGCTGTGTGCGCTTCCGCATCTCGCCACCCACGCTGTGCCGTGTACAGCACACGGTGATTGCCCGGCCTTCGGGCACCCGGGGCCAGGCCGGGGGACGCGACGACCGTCGATACGGTCGCGCGTGGCCCGCGTCGCGGCCACCACCCGTTCGTCACGGGCGCAGGCGCAGATCGTCAGGTCCCGTCACGGCCACGCCTCCGGACGCCGGCACGCCAGTCCGGGCCCCACGTCGCACGCGGCCGCCACGCCTGCGGCCCCCGCGCCTGCCCGGGGGCGTGACCGCCGCGCGGGCTCACGCGATAGACAGCACCCGCCGCGGGTTCTCGACCGTCATCCGGTCGATCGCGTCGTCGGGAACGCCGGCCGCGCGCAGGCGGGGCAGGTACGTCTCCTGGAGGTACGTGTAGCCGTTGCCGCCGAACGCGCGGAGCTGGAGCGTGTGGCAGACGTCCTGCGACAGCAGCAGATGGTCCACGTGCCCGCGATCGAGCAGCTCCCACAGGATCTGCGCGCCGCGGGGTTCCATTGCCGCGTCCACCCGCGAGAAGTCCATCCCCAGGAAATCGAACTCGATCGACGCGCCGCGTTCCAGCAGCGCGAGGTGATAGTCGATGTATGGGTACGAATCGGCATGACCGATCACGATGCGGGCCGGATCGAGCCCCTCCTCGAGGAGGACGCGGAGCTGGACCAGCCCCACGGCCGACTGGGCGGCGTGGGTGGTGACGGCCATGCCGGTGGCCTTCGCGGCCCGCGCCACCGCCCGGAAGACGCGCTCCTCCCGGGCGGACATCCACGGCTTGTCGGTGCCGATCTCGCCGATGATCCCTGGCCGGATGCCGGTGTCGCCGACGCCCCCGTGGAACTCCCGGATCAGCTCGTCGGCCAGTTCGTCGACCGGTCGGCGGTCGATCAGCGCCTCTGGAGGGTAGTACGCCTCCCGGTACCAGCCGCTGCCCATCACGATGGGCAGCCCGGTCCGCTCCGAGAGGCGGCGCAGGCGGGCCGGGTCGCGCCCCAGGCCGTGGTTCGTCACGTCGACCAGGCAGCTGCCGCCCAGGTCCCGGAACCGCTCGAGCTCGGGGGCGATGACGTTCTCGTCCCGGATCAGCTCCCAGTAGTCCCAGCGGTTCTGGATGTGCCACAGCTCGAGGCCGGTGTGCTCGTGGGGCAGGGTGAACCCCAGCGTGCGGGCCGGGATCCGCCCGGTCACGGTCTGGACGAACGGACCTGTATCCATGTCGGGCGCCGATGGGGGCGCGGGTTGATGATCGAGCATGGGTTGATGGTCGGGCATGGGGAGATCATCGTCCACCAGTGGGGTCCGCCACGCGCCGAGCGGGCACGGGCCGCCCACCCGGGACGGCCACGTCGGCTGCGGAGACGCGGCGCTTCAGCGACGCACCCGGGCCGTGCCGCCGCGGACCAGCCGCTCCACCTCGTCGCGCGTCACCATGCTGTCGCATACGAGTCGCCGCGACCGACGCATACTGGGTGGTCTGGACAACCCACATTGGGGGCACCCGGGAGCGAATCGCGATGACCGGTGACCAACTCGCGACCACCGGCGGGCAACCGGCTGGCACGGCCCTCTTCGACCTGTCCGGCCACGTCGCCGCGGTGATCGGCGGGACCGGCGTGCTGGGCGGCGCGCTGTGCCACGGCCTGGGCTCGGCCGGGGCCGCCGTGGCGGTCATGGGGCGCTCGCCGGAACGTGCATCCGCGCGGGTGGCGGCACTTCAGGCGCAGGGGGTGCAGGCCGCGGCGGCCCTGATCGACGCGGGCGACCTCGCCTCGCTGCAGGCGGCCCACCGGCAGGTCGAGCAGGCGCTCGGGCCGGTCGACATCCTGGTCAACGCGGCGGGTGTCAACAGCGCCACCCCCTTCTTCGAGATCGATCTCGCGGAGTGGCACACCATCCTCGAAACCAACCTGACCGCCGCCTTCCTGGCCTGCCAGGTCTTCGGGCGGGCCATGGTGGCGCGGGGCCAGGGCGGCACGATCATCAACATCTCCTCGGCCAGCTCCGAGATCCCCCTCTCCAAGGTGCTCACCTACTCGGTCTCCAAGGCCGGGATCAACATCCTGACCCGCTACCTCGCGCGCGAGCTGGCGCCTCACCGCATCCGGGTGAACGCGATCGTGCCCGGCTTCTTCCCCGCCGAGCAGAACCGCAAGCTGCTCTCGGACGAGCGCATCCACGCCATCCTCGGGCACACGCCCGCCCGACGCCTGGGAGAGCCGGACGAGCTCGTCGGCACGGCCATCTGGCTGGCCTCGGAGCGGGCGTCGGGGTTCGTCACCGGCACGCTCATCCCGGTCGACGGCGGGTTCGCCGCCATGACCATCTGATCCGACCGGAGGTGCCTGCCATGGCCAGCCCGCTCGCCATCCCGGCCGCCGGTGCCCTCGACCTGCTCTCGCTGGGCGGCGTGGTGATCCGTCTCGACCCTGGGATCATGCCCTTCCGCAAGGCGCGCACCCTCGACATCCACGTCTCGGGGGGCGAGTACAACGTGGCCGCCAACCTGGCCGACTGTTTCGGGCTGCACACCGGGATCGCCACGGCCATGGTGGACTATCCCATCGGCGAGCTGGTCGACGAGCGGATCCGGGCCATGGGGGTGACCCCTTTCTACCGGCGCTTCGCGCACGACGGGGTGCGCGGGCCCAACCTCGCCACGGTCTGGAGCGACCGGGGGTTCGGGGTGCGCGCCCCTCTCGTCTTCTACAACCGCGCCGACGAGGCGGCCGCGCGCCTCGGCCCCGGCGACTTCGACTGGGCCGCCATCTTCGCCGCCGGGGTGCGCTGGTTCCACGCCGGCGGCATCTTCGCGGCGCTCTCGCCCTCCACCGCGGAGCTGATCGGCGAGGCCATGGCGGCGGCGCATGCGGCGGGCGCGGTGGTCAGCTTCGATCTCAACTACCGGGCCAAGCTGTGGGCGCCCCTGGGAGGCCAGGCGCGGGCGCAGGCGGTCCTGTCGCGCCTGGTCGAGGGGGTCGACGTGCTGGTGGGCAACGAGGAGGACCTGCAGGCCGGGCTGGGCATCCCGGGACCCGCGGTGGCCGCGGCCTCGGGCCTCGATCCCTCCGCGTTCCTGGGCATGATCGAAGCGGTGACCGCGCGCTATCCGCGCCTGCGGGTGGTGGCCACCACGCTGCGCGAGGTGCACTCCGCGAATCGCCACGCCTGGAGCGCGGTGGCCTGGGTGGCGGGCGAGGCGCACGTGGCGCCCACGCTCGAGCTCGACGTGTACGACCGGGTGGGCGGGGGCGACGGCTTCGCCGCCGGCCTCTTCTACGGGCTCCTGGCGGGGGAGCCGCCGGAGGCGGCACTGCGCCTCGGCTGGGCCCACGGGGCGCTCCTGACCACCTTCCCGGGGGACACCACCATGGCCACCCTGGCCCAGGTGCGGGCGCTCGCGGCGGGCGGCTCGGCCCGCATCCAGCGATGATCGGGCGGGAGGGCCGCGGATTCGACGCCGCGCCCGGGCGAGGGGAGCGGCGGCATGTCGCACGCTGAGGACCGGCGCCCCCACGTGCCCGACGAGACGTTGAGCGATCCGCCGCTGGTGCGGGCGGACGCCGAGCTCGCCGCGGGCGGCGCCGCCCCGTCGCTGCTGGCGCCGTTCCTGCCCGCTGCCCTGCCCGAGTGGGCCCTGGTGCGCCAGCGCATCGACCCGGCCGAGATCGCCGACGTC